>JABABF010000150.1 GCA_014238345.1 Gammaproteobacteria bacterium | reverse complement strand
GACATCGGTGTGGACAACAAAGTGGCTATCTACCAAGATGGAATCTATGTAGGCAAATCTGTCGGCACCAGCTTCGACATGGCCGACTTAGAGCGGATTGAAATCCTCAAGGGTCCACAAGGCACTCTCTACGGTCGCAATGCTAGCGCTGGAGCCATCAACCTAATCTCCAAAAAAGCCTCTACTGATGAGAGCGGAGGTCACTTCGATTTTACGGTCGGCACCTATGGCGAGTTCAGCTATAAAGGCTCGGTCAATGTGGCTGTCAGCGACAGCATGGCTTTCAAAGTCTCGGCAGTCGGCAACCAGCGCGATGGCTGGGTGGAGAACAACGGCTTGGGTAATGACTTCTACGGCTACAACAAGCAAGCTCTGCGCTTTGATGCCACCATCTTGCCAACGGACAATATGTCGGTGCACTACTCCTATGAGAAAAGCGACAACGAGTTCGAGCCCTCCTACTTCCAAGCTGTACCAACAGCAGTCTCCTTCACCAACTTTGCCAGTGGCAGCCCCACGAGCATCAGCAGAGTGGATGATGCCACCACCATGGCTCCGACCGAAACTGGCAACTTGGACACCGAGAACCACGCCCTGACCATGCAGTGGGACTGGTCCGACTCACATTCCCTCAAAGCTCTGCTCGGCTATCGCTACGCCAACAACTCGCGAACCATTTACTTCTTCCCAGAAATCAATCCAAACGACTTCGCCTTTAGAGCCACATGGGGTGGAACCGTCGACTTTATCGCCTCGCAGTTCGCAGAATATGAGCGCCTCGGGGTCACCCGCCCTGGCATTACGGAACTGCTACCAGCAACACAAGATATGGTTATTGATGCACAAGGCAACACCATAGCTGTATTGGTTCCAGGGCAGGTCACCTCCATCTTCGCTTCTGATGACAACCGCGATGACCTGCACGACAACCGCCAGTACTCCTTTGAGATCACCCAATCAGGTGAGCTAGATGACCTGTTTGGCTTTGGCAGATTGGAGTACACCAGCGGCATCTTCTACTTAAATGAGAACACGGCCAACAGCAACAGGGACTTCAACCCGGCCAGAGGCAACGTCGGCTTTGAATATCTGGCTCTGGCTGGCTTGGCAGGCGCCTTGGCTCCCACTATCCTCAACCCCCAAGTCTCTGATGCGATAAAAATTGCAACAATCAATGGTGCACTGGCAAACTTCAATGCGACCGGGGCGAGCGGAGGTCTATTCGGCGGGGACACCAATGCCTTTGCGCTATTTGGGCAAGCGACATGGACACCTAGCATCTCCGGCATGGAATTCTTAGATGAGCGTCTACACCTGACCTTGGGTCTGCGCTACTCCTACGAAGAGAAGAGCGGAAGCCTGCAAAAACTGAGCCCGCTCTTCGCTGACACTACCAACTTGCTAGGCAATGCAATCCCCCTCATCTCCAGTGATGATGACTACGACAGCTTTGATCCTAGCTTCAATATTCGCTACGACATCAACGACGATATGATGGCCTACTTCAGCATCGGCACATCCTTCTTGGCTGGTGGCTACGGTGCCGCTGCTGGCAGCCTGGAGCAGTTCGTCTTTGAGCAAGAGACGATCCTCGCCTACGAGTTCGGCTTCAAAGGTGATCTCTTCGACATCGCACGCCTGAATGCGGCCGTTTTCTTCTATGATGTCAGCGACCAGCAACAGACTGTCACCGACCCCACCAGCGCCTCGGTTAACGGTGTCGGCAACACTGATGCCGAAACCATGGGCTTTGAGGTCGACCTGCGGGTGGATGTGCCCTATGTGGACGGTCTGAGCGCTGGCATTCAGTATGCCTACCTCACATCCGAGCAGGACAATTTGGTCAACCCCTTCATCGATGCGGGAACGGCAACAGCCGCCAACTGCCCGGATGGTGGTGGTCAACGCATGGTTACAGCCGGTGGTGACTGTCTTGAATTGCGCTCGAGCTTTGCCGACCCGGAAAACACTCTGTCGGTAAGTGTTGATTACCAAACCGACCTGGACGCGCTGGGAGTTCCAGGCACCTTGGTTGTGCATGTGGGCTTCAACCATGTTGATGAAACAAACATCACCACAAATGTGAGCAAAGATGCTTTCAACTTGGTCGATGCCCGCGTCGCCCTCTCCGATCTTCAACTCGGCGACGGCTCGATGAGTATTGCCTTGTGGGCACAAAACCTACTGGATGACAGCTATGTCACAAACCGCATAAACTTCAGCTCATCCGCTGGTGGTTTTGCTTACGACATAGTCAACTTCGGCCCCCCAGTGACCGTCGGCTTGGATGTCAAATACACCTTCTGAGCTAACCCAAGATCTAGGTAGCGAGTGTCGTCAGTAGCCTCTGGCGGCACTCGCAGTGATACAGTAGAAAATCAGTAAGCCCTATCCTTACCTGCTCACTGGCCTTGAGCATTAACAGGCCAATGAAAGTCACTATTGAGAATGGTCTGTGCAGTATGGGCTCAGAGATGAGGATATGAGCTAACCTCACGCAATCGGCTAGCCATTGAGTATGGCTACACCAGCATTCACCTCCTTTCATTACTAGCATTCCCTCCCACCCCCGAGCGTTTGCTATTATCTGTAGCTAAGCCCCATTCCCCCATCAACAGGAAACTACCCCATGAGCAACCCCGCCCCTATTCCCCCTCGCCTAGATGGCAAAGTCGCCCTGATCACCGGTGCCAGCCGTGGCCTCGGGCGTGGTTTGGCGCAGCGCTTTGCCGCCGCCGGAGCCACCGTGGTCGTCACCGCACGCAGTGTTGATCAAGCGGTGCAGCTGGAGGGGACACTGGCCGAAACAGTGGCGCTGATTGAGGCCGCTGGCGGGCAAGCCATAGCCCTTGGTGCCGATATTGAAGACCCCGCACAAGTCGCACAGCTGGTGCCAAATACCGTGGCCGCCGCCGGACGGCTGGATATCCTCGTCAACAATGCGGGCTTCGCCGAGTTCTCCCGCATCGAAGACATGCCCATGGCACTCTTTGAGCGCACCCTCGGTCACTATTTCCAAACGCCCTTCCAGTTGATTCAAGCCGCTATCCCCGTGATGCGCTCACAGGGCGCGGGTTGGATATTGCAACTCGGCTCCATCGTCGCGCAACGCCCTCTCAAGCCCTTTAGTGATTTTGATCGCCTCGGCGGCGGCTTGATCTACGCCTCGGCCAAAGCCGCCATCGCCCGCTTCACCCAAGGCCTAGCAGCTGAGCTAGAGGCCGACAACATCGCCGTCAACCTAGTCGCCCCCAGCACCGGTATCCGCACCCCAGGGGCTGATATGCACATTCCAGACGAATACCCCACCGAGCGTATCGAATACCTGTGCGAGAGTGCACTGGCGCTGTGCCATCTGCCAGCGGCGGAGCGCACCGGCCTCATCACCCACAGCCTGCACTTCCCGTTACATCACACCCTGCCAGTATGGAGTTTGGATGGCAGCGAGCTGTTACCGCCGCCAGTGATCCCGGACTACGCCCACCCTGAAGTACGCCCCGCTGGCGAATGATAGAGGGGCTAAGCCACGGGCCGATGCGGCGATAGCAAGGTTCCCGACATGGGTAGATTGAGCGGCAAGACCGCCCTGATCACTGGCGCAGCTGGCGGTATCGGCTCGGCAACGGCGCGACTGTTCCTCGCCGAGGGTGCCGGTGTGGCGCTGAGTGACCTCAACAGCACGGGTGGTCAGGCGCTGGCGCATGAACTGGGCGAGTGCGCACTGTTTATTGAGCACGATGTCCGCGATGAGGCGCATTGGCAACGCGCTGTAGCCGAGACCGTGGCGCATTTCGGGGCGCTACACATCCTACTCAACAACGCTGGCCTGAGCCTCAGCGGCGGCCTAGTCGAGCAGAGCCCCGAAGAGATGCGCCAGATGATTGATGTCAACCTGCTCGGCACCATGCTCGGTGTCAAACACGCCGCCCCTGCCATCATCAAAGCGGGCGGCGGCGCCATCGTCAATGTCTCCTCGGTGGAGGGGCTACGAGCAATGAACTCCAGCTCCTCCTAT
>JABABF010000149.1 GCA_014238345.1 Gammaproteobacteria bacterium | reverse complement strand
TGTGATTAATGTGGCATGCAAATAATTCACAGATTCTTGTGTGGCGATAGACCCGATCGAAAAACCGTAGCGTAGCACGACAACGGTGGCGGTGATGAAGACCATGCCGACTGTGCACCAGGCGATGGCAGCGCACATGCGGATATTCAGGCGATCAAGGTCATTTAGCAGGGCGGGAAGTCGCTTCACCAGCAGGTATAGGAGGCGCACACTTAGCAGAGCGACCCAGCGGGTTGCCCAAATCTGGCGCGGGTTTGCATTATAGAGTCATGGCGCGGGAAATCGCGCATTGTTCGCTACATAGAGCCGTATGGAGCGTTGGTTAGGCCTTCTGCTCAACGCTTTTTGCTCCGAGCCTTTTGTAGCACACAGCGGAGCGCTACGCTGAGTCTGGTGATGAGCGGTTTGGCGATGACTTTGTCTGTCTGCGTGATTGATCATTTAGCAGGTGTTCAACAAAGGGTCAATCGCGTACCGCGGAGTAAAAACCACATCATAAGTGCTTCGGTCGCTATCGGGTTATGCTCACAGCGGGGCTGAACTTGATCACTTCCTTATCTCAACCGCGATGAGGTGTGGCTGAGCACTGAATAGGCTATGCTCTGAGCTTGGCTTTTTGCTGAGAGAGATCATGCAAACACAAGCTGCCGTAGCTGTGCAGGCGGGTCGCGCACTTAGCGTGGAGACCGTGTCGCTGGACGGGCCCAAAGCCGGTGAAGTACTGGTGGAAATCAAGGCGACTGGTGTTTGCCATACCGATGCCTTCACCTTGTCTGGTGCCGACCCGGAGGGCATTTTCCCTGCTATTCTCGGCCATGAAGGTGCCGGTGTGGTGGTGGCGGTCGGAGCGGGCGTAACCTCGTTGCGCGAGGGTGATCATGTCATCCCGCTCTATACGCCGGAATGTCGACAGTGCGACTACTGCACCAGCGGCAAAACTAATCTGTGCCAGGCGATTCGAACAACACAGGGACAAGGGCTGATGCCGGACGGTAGTAGCCGCTTTTCATTGGACGGCGAACCCATCTACCATTACATGGGAACCTCCACCTTTGCCCACCATACCGTCTTGCCCGAAATCGCGGTGGCGAAGATCCGCTCAGACGCGCCTTTCGACAAAGTCTGTTACATCGGTTGTGGGGTGAGTACCGGCATCGGCGCGGTCATCAACACCGCCAAAGTTAAGCCTGGCGACAATGTGGTCGTCTTCGGTTTGGGCGGCATCGGCTTAAATGTGGTGCAGGGGGCGCGCCTCGCCGGGGCGCATCAGATAATCGGTGTTGACATTAATCCAGCGCGCCGTGAGTTGGCGGAACAATTTGGCATGACACATTTTGTCAATGCGGCGGAAGTCGAGGGTGATTTGACGGCCTATCTGGTGGATTTAACGGGTGGTGGCGCAGATTTTAGTTTTGAGTGCATCGGCAATGTTAAGACCATGCGCCAAGCGCTGGAATGTTGCCACAAGGGCTGGGGGGAGTCGATTATCATCGGTGTCGCTGGCGCGGGACAGGAGATTAGCACCCGTCCATTTCAATTGGTGACTGGTCGCGTGTGGCGCGGCACTGCCTTTGGCGGTATGCGCGGTCGCAGTGATGTCCCCAAAATTGTCGATTGGTATATGGAGGGGAAAATACAAATCGACCCGATGATCACCCACACCATGCCGCTCGCTGACATCAACCTGGCTTTTGACTTAATGCGCTCTGGTGAATCTATCCGTAGCGTGGTGGTGTTTTAGTGGTGGAGACCATCAGTAGCAACAAAAGCTTCGGCGGGGTACAGGGCATCTACCGGCACCCATCGCAAAGCGTCAACACACCGATGCGCTTTTCGGTCTATGTGCCACCACAGGCCGAGGCGGGTGACAAAGTGCCAGTGATCTGGTGGCTGTCGGGCTTGACCAGCACCGAAGAGAACTTCACCATCAAAGGTGGTTTCCAGCGCCATGCTGCCGAGCACGGAGTGATAGTTGTAGCGCCCGACACCAGCCCTCGGGGGGCGGGCATCGCTGGCGAAGACGAGACCTACGACTTTGGCACAGGTGCCGGTTTTTATGTCGATGCTACGGTCGCGCCATGGAGCGGCCATTACCGCATGTTCAGCTATGTCAGCGAAGAGTTGCCAGCATTGGTGGCCGCACATTTCCCCGCTGACATGAGCAGGCAGGGGATGATGGGATTTTCCATGGGCGGCCACGGAGCCATGCTCTTAGCGCTACGCAATCCGGGGCGTTATCGTGCAGTTTCAGCGCTGGCGCCAATCTGCCATCTCAGCGCTTGCGACTGGGGCAAGAAAGCTTTGAGCGGTTATTTGGGGGAGGATCGTGCGGCGTGGTGCGATTGGGATGTGGTGGAGTTGATCAAGAGCGGCAAAAGCTGCCCGCCATTATTGGTAGATCAAGGCACCGAGGACGAGTTTTTAGCGGCGGGACAACTGCTACCTCACACATTACGCGAGGCCTGCGATATGACCGGGCAGAGCCTGAATTTGCGTCTACAGGAAGGCTATGACCACAGCTATTACTTCGTGGCGAGCTTTATCGACGGGCACATCGCCCATCATGCGCGAGCGTTTTTGGAGGGTGGAGGTTAGGAGTTATGACTCGTTGAATTTTTCCTTCAGCCATTTTAAAGCCTCTTTTTGATCCCCTACGGAAGCTCGGCGCAACTGCCCAAGTAGCCATGTCCAACTAGGTGGCTCCCCAACCAAGTTTTTTGCTCCTTCATTACATATGCTGCACATGTGCTGCATAATGCCCGAAGATTTGCTGCTATATTGTTGCCTTCATGTTTTAGAATATACGACAACGAATCCATATTTCTAGTATTTATAACACATTATTCAAACCTTCCATAAGCATATTGAAACAAATCTTCAACCAGCTATTTTGTGGCCTTATCAATGCCCACAGCATGCTGTATTCTTTTATAAATACTTCTTAAAGCATCGTCCTCACCAGTGGCCAATCACGACCGCTCTCCACCTGCAATAAAGCCGATCTATCGACGGTTTTGGTTCGATCCTATAGCCGCAAGTTTTTTATTGTGGCCGTCAATTTAAAGATTTGATAGAGCCAATATAACGCGCCGTTTTTTTGAGAGATTCATCGCACATTTCTAGCGATCAAAAAAAGAATTTTTTGCTAAGTTCTAGGGCCTTAATTTCAATACTGTTTACCCAGCATGTCATAGTCGCAGTGGCGGTTGACTAGTGCCGCATTCTCTGCCTAGTTCCACGGAGAGCCGTTAGTCTTGACGGTTATCATTCACTTCGCCTCTATCCATCGCACAACATCCGCTACATTGTCTGGCACTGGCGCGTCCGGCGCATCGCCCATCATCTCACTCAGCACTTTGTGCAGGCCGCAGGCAACGCATTCTAGAGCGGGCAGGCCGCCTTCGGGTGCGCCCAACAGGGCGATGCGATCCTCTGCCCCGCACTCTGGGCAGATCGCCCCGGCAATGAAGCGCCGCTTGGGTTTTGCAGCACTGTCGCCCGCCGCCGTCATTGAGCTGCCTGCTCTTGGCGCAATACTTTCAGCACTGGCGCGGTGTCTGGCTCCACGCCGCGCCACATGTTGAACGATTCCGCCGCCTGCTCCACCAGCATGCCGAGGCCGTCGCTGACGGTGCCGCCCTGCGCCTCGCCCCAGTGCAGGAAGGGTTGGGCGGCGGCACCGTACTGCAGGTCATAGCAATGTCCGTTTGGTCTCAGCAGGTTTTCGGGCAAGGGGGGCAACTCGTCCGCCTGACCTGCGCTGGTGCCGTTGATTACCAAGTCAAAGCTCTGCTTGGCCACCGCTAGCGCGGCAAAATCCCGCACGATGATGGAGCCGACATTGGCGAAATCCTCCTCTAGCTCCTGTGCCCGAGACGGTGTGCGATTGACCAAGACCAACAGCGCAGGGCCTGCCAGCAACAGTGGCTCCAATACGCCGCGCACCGCCCCGCCCGCACCGATCATCAGCACCCGCTTATCCTCTACTGCCCAATTGAGGTTGCGGCTGAGGTCGCGCATCAGACCTATGCCATCGGTGTTATCACCGCGCACTTGACCTGCTGCCGTTGGGATCAGGGTGTTGACGGCTCCGGCCTGTAGGGCGCGAGCACTCAGTTCGTCAGCGAAAATAAAGGCGTGCTGTTTGAATGGCAAAGTGATGTTGAGGCCCCTGCCACCGCTACTGAAGAAGCTCTGTACCGCCTCATCAAAGCCGTCCAGCGGCACGCACAGTCGGTTGTACTCCACGCGGTCACCGAGTGCCTCTGCGAAGGAGTTGTGAATGCGAGGCGACAAACTGTGCTCTATGGGGTTGCCGAATACGGCGTAGCGATCGGTCATGATGCCCTCGTGGTGGCGGATGATACTTCTGCGGTGCCCAACCAGTTGCGGGGGACGAGGAACTCCTTCCCCAGCCGCGCTTCGGAGCTGTCGGCCTCGGTGGCGGGTTGTTGCCTCCAGTGCGCTGACGGCGGCAACGACATCAAGATCGACTCGGTGCGACCGCCAGATTGTAGGCCGAAGCGCGTGCCGCGGTCCCACAGCAAGTTGAACTCGGCATAGCGCCCGCGCCGATGCGCTTGAAAGCTGCGTTCGCGTTCGCCGTAGGGGGTGTCTTTGCGACGATGCACCAGTGGCAGATAGGCCTCAAAGAAGCTCTCACCAATGCTTTGGATGAAGGCGAGGCAACGCTCGAAGCCCCACTCATTGAGATCGTCAAAAAACAGACCGCCGATGCCGCGAGCCTCGCCGTTTCGGTGTGGCAACTGGAAGTATTCATCGCACCAGCGCTTGAAGCGCGGGTAGACCGAGCCACCGAAGGGGGCGCAGGCATCGCAAGCAGTGGTGTGCCAGTGGAGGCAGTCCTCGGCGAAGCCATAGCAGGGAGTCAGGTCGTAGCCGCCGCCGAACCACCAGACGGGCTCTCCTTCCGGTGTGTTACTACTAAATACGCGCAGGTTGCTGTGGCAGGTGGGTACATAGGGGTTTTGGGGATGTATAACCAGCGATACGCCCGCCGCTTGGAACGGCATCCCACCCAGCTCTGCCCGCCCCGCGCTGGCGATTTTTGGCAAGGTGGCCCCCTGAATATGCGAGTAGTTGACACCGGCTTTCTCAAACACTTGGCCACCCTCAAGCAGGCGCGATTCACCACCGCCGCCCTCTGCTCGTTGCCAGCGCTCGGTCTGAAAGTGTGCCGTATCCCCATTGGCCTGCTCCAGCACCGCGCACAGACGGCTCTGCCAGTCCTGTAGCCAGCGCAAAGTGACCTCCAGAGGCACGGTATTTGCGTCTTTGTCAGCCATGGCGAAGCGCGGCTCCAGTGCTGAGGTGGTTGATCGGCGTTGGCTGACCGCGTCCGCCCAGTGCTCCGGGCAACAGATAGACCGAAGGTTGACGGCGGCACAGGCGACGCACTTGAAAGGCGTGGTGCGGAGTGCGCCTCCCGGAAGTGTTGGCCGAGGTGGAGACTAGCGGGCCACCGAAGCGCCGACACAGCGCCGCTGCTATGGGGTGCGTGGTGATGCGCAGGGCGACATTGCGATGGCGGCCGCGGATCCACGGCGGTGCGCTACCGTTATCGGGTACTAGCCAAGTGATGCCGTGGGATTGTGGGGCATCAAAGCGTGCCCGTAGCTCGGTTGCTAAGCCGCGCAGGTAGGG
This sequence comes from Gammaproteobacteria bacterium, assembly GCA_014238345.1. Lineage (GTDB taxonomy): Bacteria > Pseudomonadota > Gammaproteobacteria > JABABF01 > JABABF01 > JABABF01. The sequence goes on along the minus strand of JABABF010000149.1, from coordinate 12,638 downwards.
TAGAAATTGCCCGCTGTCGGCACCAATCAAGATCAGACCGCAGGTGACGGCTCGGCGCTTGAGGTTGAGTAGCCGCGCTACGGCCAACCCATTGAGCGGATCACAGCCCAGCCCCCAGACCCCCTCGGTAGGGTAGGCGACGAGACCACCTGCGCACAGTGTCTCAGCGGCGATGCGCAGGCGCGATGCGGCACTCACACCGCGCCCTGAGGCGAGGGCTCGGTCGTTGTGGCCGCCTCATGAGACAATTGCACCTGCAGCGCCTGATCGCGCTCGGCAACCCGTGTTGCCATGGCTTGGCGAGCCGTCGCCAGCCGCGATGCCAGCGCTTCATCGCCGAGGGCGAGAATACGTGCCGCCAGCCACGCGGCATTGGCAGCCCCGGCGCGACCGATGGCGGTGGTTGCCACCGGCACACCGGCGGGCATTTGCACGGTGGCGAACAAAGCATCGACACCGCCGAGATCGCCACCCATTGGCACCCCGATTACCGGGAGCTGGCTGTGGGCGGCAACCGCCCCGGCCAAGTGTGCGGCCATGCCCGCGGCGGCGATATGCACGGCGGCACCGCGCAGCTCGGCATCGGCCAAGTAATCGACCAAGGCCTGAGGGGAGCGGTGAGCCGAGAGCACCCGCGCCTCAAAGGGAATCTGCAGCTCGCGCAACACTTTGACAGCTGCGCTCACAGCTGGCCAATCCGAGTCGGAGCCCATCAGCACCGTAACAAAATGCGGATTCACGGTGAATTTCAGCGCACTATGGCGGGGGAACTTTAGGACTATTCACTGTACGGCATGGCGGGAGAATTGTCTATGGGTGGGTGTTGGGGGTATGGGACATGCTTTGGGACACATCAAATACCCCTAGGGAAGGTCTGCACATTGTCACACCAAGCGAGATCCAGTCTTCCATGATTTCGGATTCGGGGGCATCTCGGGATCCGTTGTCTCTCCATTATTCTTCGTCGAACTCGGCGCACGGAGGATCGTGGCATCGCATGGAGGCCGTTATCGGGTAAATATTGCTTCACTAGCCGAAAGAGTTTCTCCCCCAAATGATGCTTCTCCAGCAGACGGCGAAACTTACATACCGTGGTCTCATCCGGTACTGGCTCACGACTCAAATCAATCCCAACGAAGGTGCGCATTGCGCGGATGTTATATCTGGATATTTGTGTTTTATTACAGTCAGGTCAATAAATCAGAGTTTCCTGAATACTTGTGCATCACGACGATATACTCCTTGTGCCCTCCCCCACTGACTACGCCCGCTCGCTGCGTAGCACCGCCTGGCGCAGCAACCAGGCCGCTAGCAATAGCGCCAAACTGATCAGTACGATAGCCTGTAGCCCGCCCCCCAGATCTATCGCCAGCCCGAAGATCAGCGGCGCGGCGGCGGTGGAGAACACCAGCGCCGCTGAGACCATCGCCCGGATGGAGCCAATGTGCTGTGTGCCGTACAGCTTCACCCAAGCGGGGGTGTTGGCGGGCATCGCCATGCCCACTGATAAGCCGAGCGACCCCAACAACAGGTGCGCCCCCCACACCTGTTCAATGAAGGGAAAGAGCGCTAAGCCCACGCCCATCGGCAACAGCGCCCAGCCGATCCAGCGGATGGCGCCGATGCGATCCACCGCAATACCCGCCAGTGGCGATACCGCCGCCGCTGCCACCGAATAGCTGACGAAGCCCAGAGCCCATGAGGTCAGCTCCCAGCCTTTCAGCTCTGCTAGCCACACTTGGTTGAATAGCACACCGGTGACGATGAAGGGCGCGGCTAGCATTGATACTAACAGGGCGTGGAAGCGCCAGTCGCGTAGCACTTCGCCACGCCGCCACTGGCGGCACCGTGTGTCATGGTTGCTACTGCCACTGTGCTCTGCCGCCGCGATGCGCTGCAGGTAGTTGGCATGCAGTAAGCAGTAGCTGTTGGGGCCGCCGCTGTCGTGCAGGAAGAAGTGAGCCTTCATGCTCCACAGGCCGATCAGCACGGCGGCGATCAGCCAAGTTGTGCGCCAATCCAGCTCCATGTACTGCATGGCGAAGACGGCGCTCACTGGCAGTAGCAGCTGCCCTAAAAACACCCCCAGCGGGCTGATGCCAGCCGCCCGTCCGCAGTATTCTTCGAAATAGCGCCCGATAACGGTCTGCGCGAGGAGCCCCATCAATCCCTGCCCGAACAGCCGCAGACCCACATAGGCGGGTAGCAACATCCATAGCACTGGTAGCCATGACATCAACAGGCAGGAGCCAGCTAGGCCAGCGAAGACAAGTGTGGTGTACATTGGCAACCGCATGCGGTCGACCAGTGCGCCGACCCATGGCAGGGCGGCTCCGCTGATCAATGTGGCGGTGGCGTATAGCGCGGCGAGTTGGCTGGCGCTGAGCTCAAAAGTTTCCTGCAGATGGCCGTTGAACAACGCCACATAGAAGGTTTGGCCGAAGCTGGAGCAGAAGGTGGCCAGCAGGCAGAAGCCGAGCAGGCGCCAGTAATCGCGCAGGAAGCGCCAATAGCTCAGGGTGGTAGTGGTGTTGCCCATGTACTGCGCCCTAGCCCTCGGTGTCGGTCGCTGGTAGCAGCTTGCCGGGGTTGAGTACCCCGTTGGGGTCGAATAACCGCTTCAGGTCGCGCAGGACGGCCAGCTCTGCTGCCGAACGCGAGCGCAGTAGCCAGCCCTGGCGCAACAAGCCGATGCCGTGTTCGGCAGAGGCACTGCCATTGAGCTCCAGAAGTAGCCCGAACAGAGCCGCTTCGAAGTGCTGGCAACGCTCAGCGAAGGGGCTTGGCGCGGCACCCTCTGCTACATCTGGCAACACATTAAGATGCAGGTTGCCGTCGGCGGCGTGACCGAACCACAGCCACTCACCGTTGGGGAAATGTTCCTGCAACAGTCGCTCAGCGCCAGCCAGCAGGGAGGCCTGACGTGCCGGACGCACTGACAAATCCCACTTGTGTGGGTGCAGCGGTGCCAGTGCTGGGCTGAGGCTCTCGCGCAACCGCCATAGCCGTTGGCATTGGCGCTTGCTACTGGCGATCTGGCAACTGGGCATCCACGGAGCCTCGCTGAGCGTCTCCCAAGCCGCAACGGCCGCGTCGTCTGCTGCATATTCCACCAGTAAGTAGCCGGGGGCGCTCGGCGGCGCGGAGCACTCGTTGGCAGCGGCCAGCGCACGAGCCATCGCGGCGGCATCAAGGAACTCGCAGGCTAGTAGTGTTAGGTGATGTTGTAGCGCACCCACGGCCTCGCCCAGCACCGCCACTTCGGTGAGTGCAATCAGCGCGGTGGCGGCGGGCGGCGGCGGTGAGGTGAGCCGCAGTTGCGCCTCGGCCACCACGCCGAGGGTTCCCTCAGTGCCGATGAATAGCTGCCGTAACTCGGCACCGCTGTTGTCTTTGAGCAGGGCGCGATCTAAGTCGAGCCGCTCGCCAGCGCCAGTGATGACGCACAGCCCGGCGACTTGGTTGCGTGTCATGCCATGTCGCAAGACATGCAGGCCGCCAGCATTGGTGGCGATGTTCCCGCCGATATGGCTGGAGCCAGCAGCGGCCAAATCGATTGGATATTGCAGGTCGCGTTCGGCGGCGTAGTCCTGTAGGGCGCGGGTGCGTAGCCCCGCCTCGCAGTGCACTATGCGATCAGTGCTATCGAAGTCTAGGATGCGGCTCATGCGCTCCAGCGACAGTACTACCTCGCCGTGAGCAGCGATCGCCCCGCCGCTGAGGCCGGTTCGTCCACCCGAGGGTACCAGTGCGGTGCCGCTGTCGTTGGCCCAGCGCACCAGTGTCTGGATTTCAGCCGTTGATTGCGGAAAGGCAACAGCGGCAGGTGCGGGGGTGGCGGCGCGGCTCCAGTCGCAACCGTAGTGCGCTAAGGCTTCGGGTGCTTCGGTGGCGCGTCCACTACCAATCAGCGCTTCAATAGCGCTGGCCGCTCTGCGGTGGTGGCGGTGCCGCAGAGGGGTGTTGGCGGGCATAGTGGCGGCGGGGGAGCCGCTCAGTGCACTTGGGCTATTAGCTCGCCGCTTTCGTAGCGCTCTGCCATCCGCTCTAGGCTGATGGGGCTGATGTGTGCGGCCTGTCCAGCGGTGCCGAAGGCCTGATAACGAGCCACGCAGATGTCTTTCATTGCGACTAGAGTCTCTTGCAAGTATTTGCGCGGGTCAAATTCTGCTGGATGTGTGGCGAGGAAGCGGCGGACGGCTCCGGTGGAGGCCAGTCGCAGGTCGGTGTCAATGTTGACCTTGCATACACCGTGGCGGATGCCTTCTTGGATTTCTTCGACAGGCACACCATAGGTCTCCGGCAGCTCGCCGCCGTACTCGTTGATAATTGCCAGCCACTCCTGCGGCACCGAAGAGGAGCCGTGCATCACCAAGTGGGTATTCGGCAGGCGGGTGTGGATGGCCTTGATGCGGTCGATGTCAAGGATATCGCCGGTGGGGCGGCGCGAAAACTTATAGGCGCCGTGGCTGGTGCCGATGGCGATCGCCAGTGCGTCAACCTGAGTTTTGGCGACAAAGTCTGCGGCTTCTTCTGGGTCGGTGAGCATTTGCTCGTGGCTCAGGGTGCCCTCGGCACCGATGCCATCCTCTTTGCCAGCCTCGCCGGTTTCTAGCGAGCCGAGGCAACCTAGCTCCCCCTCCACAGAGACCCCACAAGCGTGAGCCATTTCCACCACTTGGCGGGTGATGGTGAGGTTGTAGTCGTAGTCGGCAGGGGTTTTGCCATCCTCTTGCAACGAGCCGTCCATCATCACCGAGCTGAAGCCGAGTTGGATGGAGCGTTGGCAGACAGCGGGAGAGACCCCGTGGTCTTGGTGCATGACCACGGGAATATGGGGAAACTCCTCGATGGCGGCGAGGATCAAGTGGCTCAGAAAGTTTGCACCAGCGTACTTGCGTGCCCCGGCGGAGGCCTGCACGATGACTGGGCTGTCGGTGGCATCGGCAGCCTCCATAATGGCTCGGATCTGCTCAAGGTTATTGACATTGAAGGCGGGCACACCGTAGCCGCGCTCGGCGGCGTGGTCGAGCAACTGACGCATACTGATCAAGGCCATGATGGGGGACTCCTAAAGACTTCTACACAGGGCATTAGATAATAAGCGATAGCGCTTAGATCGCACCTTTAATTGATAGAGAGGCCATCGTACTTTAGCCGTGGTGTGGTGCTTCTCTAATCACGGCCATTCCCTCGGGGAATAGGGGGTCGGGCATGACCGCTGGCGGTGTACCATGGGATAGAGTTGCCCGCTTCCTTCTAAATATGAGCGCTCCTCAAGCTATTCCACGTACCGCCTTGGCGCAATATGCGGCGCTGTCTTTTCCGCTGTCCTTTGTCGGGTTGCCGCTCTATATCCTCGTGCCGGATCTCTATGCTACAGAGCGCGGCTTGTCGCTGTCTTTCATCGGCTTTAGCCTGCTGGCCTTGCGTATCTTTGATGCTGTGCAAGATCCGTTTATCGGTCTGCTCAGCGATCGCTACGCCAAGTGGTTGCGAGCAACCATGCTCGTCGGCTTAGGTTTGTTGGTCGTGAGCCTGTTAGCCGTGTTCAACCCGCCGTTGCTCTATGTCAAGACGTGGTTCGTCGTCACCACTCTACTTGCGGCCACAGCCTTTAGTGTCATCAGCATCAACTTCAACGCGCTGGGCGGTGTGTGGAGCCGGGATGTGCACGAGCGCACACGGATCACAGCATGGCGCGAAGCGGTGGGCTTCATCGGCATGTTGGCGGCGGTTACGCTGCCGACTTTGCTACAGCGGCATTACGGCAAAAGCGAGGCTTTCGTGGTCTACTCCCTGCTTGCTGTGGCTGTGTTGCTAGTACTTGGCGGGGTATTCGTGCGCTGGCTCAATGCGTTGCCAGATACCCCCGAGCGATCTGTCATCGCTCCCAGCCGAGCGTCGTTTTACCGCCAGCTGCGAGGCAATCGGCGTTTTTTCCTGATCTTCATGATCAGCGCGGCGGCTGCCAGTACGCCCGCTGTGCTGGCAGTGTTCTTCATCCGTGACCGCTTGGAGGCGGGGCATCTATTCGCGCTCTTTTTGTTGCTGAACTTCGTTGTGGCGGCGCTGTCGATGCCACTGTGGACGGCTACCGGGCGGCGTTTTGGCAAGGTGCGCATGTGGAAGTTGTCAATGCTGGGAGTCGGCTTGGGTTATCTGGCCACCTATTTCCTTGGCGCGGGCGATATCTGGCTCTATGCGGTGATCTGTGTGGTCAACGGCTTCCTGCTTGGTGCAGATGCCTGCCTTGCCCCCTCCATACTCGCTGACTTGATTGAGGGAGATACCCGCTCGGCGGCGGGCAACTTTGCCATCTTTGGATTTTTGACCAAATGTGCTTTTGGTTTGGCTAGTGGCATTGCGTTGCCGCTACTGGCGCTGGCAGGCTATGTGCCCGGCGCAGCCGATAACAGTCCCGAGTCATTGCACGCCTTGGGGGCAGCCTTTGCCCTGCTACCCGCCGCGCTCAAACTGCTGGCTGGCTTCCTGTTGTGGCGCCTACTCGCTGGAGCACAGGGCATTGAGGTCAATACCCAGAGCGCGGTGTTCTGTATTGATGAGCGCAGTGGCAAAGCCGACCGCGCCGCATCTTATACCTTGCCGTAGAAGTGCTCGGGATATTGTTTTTCGGCGGCTTGGCGCAGGTAGTCGTCGAAGTCGTGGAAGGATTCCCTGAGACGAAGCAGATCATCCCAATTGATGACCATGACACGGGTGTCCTCTTGTGCACGCACCTCGCTACGTACCACGGTGTCGAAGTGCTTGAGGCGATCTCCGATGTGCTCTTGCGGCCCCACCTGTCGCAGGAACTCCTCGCCGTCCGGCGCGGTTATGCGCAGTTCTAAGCGCCCCTCCAGCACGAGGTAGAAGCCGTCTAACAGCTGGCCGGGTCGCAACACATAGTCGCCAGCACCATAGTAGGCGAAGCGCACGGCAGGGCGTTGGCTTTGTTGTAGTTGGACAATGCTACGCGGCAGGATGTAGTCCAGAAACCAGTCCAGCGATACCCGCAACCGCGTGACAATGCCCGGCAACATCATCAGATAGAAGCTGCGCCACATAAACCAGGCCAACCAGCCAGTGAGATTGATGCCGAATATCTGTCCCACGCCTCGGTAGGCACCGATGGAGGCCATTGCGCCCAGCGGTCGGTAGTCGAAGCGCCGCAGTGTGTTGCCCTGTAGTGTGGCGTTGATGTTGTGCGCCAATAGCTTGGACTCGCGCACGGCGAACTGCGCGGTCGGCGGCGCGTAGCGTGGTTTTGAGTCCTTGCCAGCGGGTAGCGGGATCAGTGCGGCATCTCCCAGCGCCCATAGATTTTGTGCTCCGCGCAGGCGCAGGTACTCGTCGGTGACCAGGCGACCGCGTTCGCACTGTGGCAGGCTGGTGGCCAGAGGTGTCGGGCCGCTACCGATAGTGGCCACGATGGTCGCCGTGGGTAGCGTCTCGTCATCGTCCAGCTCCACATAGGTGGCGGTTGCGGCGGTGAGCGAGGTGTTGAGGCGCACCTCAATACCGCGCTTCTCTAGGCGCTGTTGCGCGTATGCGCCGAGCTGGGCGGGCAGCTCGGGCAGTAGTCGGTCGCCGCGTTGCAGCAGCACGAAGCGTAGCTCCTCGGCGCTCACGTGGGGGTAATAGCGCAGAGATCGCCGTGCCATGTCGGCCAGTTCACCGATGGTTTCGACACCAGAGAAGCCGCCGCCGACGACCACGAAGCAAAGTGCGCGAGCCTTGTGTGCGGCAAAGCGGGTTATGTCGGCCCACTCAAAGCAGCGCAACACATGGTTGCGCAAAGCGAAGGCATCGCCCAAGTTCTTCATGCACAACGCATGCTCTTCCAAGCCCGGCACTTGCGATAGTGCGGCGCTGGTGCCGCCAGCGATGACCAGATGATCCCACGGCACTTCGACGAGGCGTTTGCGCTGTCCTTGCAATACCGCCAGTGTGCGCCCATCAACATTGATGCGCTTGACCTCGGCTAGGCGGAAGTGGATGTTGTGGCCGAGCAGGATGCGGTGGGGCGTGACCGCATCTTGAGCATTGATGATGCCGGAGGCCACCTCTGGTAGCAACGGTTGGAAGACGAAGTAATTAGCATTGTTGATCAATTCAATGTGGAGATCAGACGGGGGGCGCAACCGGCGCAAGGCGCGAGCTGCAAAGACTCCGCCGAAGCCGCCGCCAACGATAACAATGCGCGGCGTGGCCGTCGCAGAATCAGTTGCCATGCTATAAGGGGTGGCGTGCGAGAGGCATTAGCAGGTAGTCTAGCAGTCTCTGGGGGTGTGGGTTGCCATGGTGCTTGCCAGAGGCAGGAGCGCACGGGGTGCTGGTGGTGTGCTGACCTTTGCCCATGTGCTATACTGTATGCGGTGGGCTATAGCGAAACCGTAAATGCGTTCCGCTAGATTCACCATCCAAAAGAAAACCATCACCATTTAAGGGTATTACTAAAATGAAAAAATCGATTCTGACTCTCGTCATCTTGGCCTCTCCGCTGATGCTGTCGGCCTGTGAATTCTTTAACAGCCTGATGGGTGGCTGAGCTGAGACCAATCTTGGCCTAGGCCTAGGCCTAGGCTCGGGCGGGTAGAGTCTAGCGGTTCCCCGTTGCGCTCTCCCGTCCACCAGGATTCAGTCAAAACCAGACGACATCGCCATTGTGGAGCCTTGTGGTTCCGCAGGGCTCTTTTATCGGTGGTAGAAATACCGCCGATAAAATTAGGTGCGTATCTGGTGCTCCCCTGTTTCAGTATCCGGAATCTTGCTCGGCATTGCCGATCAGAGTAGATACTGCGATAGAGGGGGGTGCCTATTTAAGCGCACCTTACAATGGGCATTCTCCACCGCCACAGCCTTCATCAGGCGGCGGGTCTTTCTGTTTAATGCGATTTTAGTATTGGTGGCTCGCCGCTATTGAGGTCACCCATTGGTCTTAGGGGGGGTGGTACATCAAGCCTCTTGTTGGCTTTCTCGGGGGAGTTCTCCTTGCAACAGGCAGCGGGATGGCTATGTAGAGCTCTTTGCGCCTTGCTGTGATGCTGGGGATGCTAAGTATTTGGCGGATCAGCCCATGCTTAGCGTAAGTATTGCTCTATGGAGATGTAGCGCTGAAGAACTAGCTGGTGCAGGCGCTAATATTTGGTGATTTTGTCGCCGAGAGCGATAGGTGGCGCTAGCTGGATGTGCACTCAACGAGGCACCCAAATGGGGCAATACGGTGTACGGTTACGGTGTAGTGCCTTCACATCCCGCTACTGTAATCGCCGATATCAATGACACCGCTGGCTCGCGATGGTGCCAGCGCGGCGGCGTAGGCACAGAGCTGCGTCAAGGCGTAATCGGTGCGCTCGCGCAATTGGGCATCGGCCTCGGGTTGCGTCGTCGACAGGGTGTCGTGCAGACGCTCGCCGACCCAACGCACAATGAGATTTTCTGGGATATAGAGCAGACGGCTGTTCTTGTAGCTGCTCATACGCAGTTCGGCGATCGGATAGGCTCCACCATCTTCGCTAGAGACGGCCACTGGTAGTGCGGGTTTGTTTGCCAGTTCGTCCGGTCCCCAGAGCAGGAAGAAGTTCTTCAGCGCCGCGGGCACCATGCCGCACCATTCCGGGGAGATGAAGACCAAGCCGTCGGCCGCCGCCAGCCGCTGCCCGATGTCGGCCAGCTGGTCGCTGTGCGCCGGGTCTTGTTGGACACCGGGTTGCCACAGCGGTAGTGGTGTTTCGCCAAGCTCCAGCCGCCAGGTATGTTGACACAGCTCCAGCTCACGCAGTCGTTGCTCCAGAAAGCGACCGACGCGCGCACTCTCTGCGTTCGGGCGCTGACTGCCGCAGATCAAGGCAATTTCCATAGCGCTTCCCAATGACCGCAAGGCGGTATTTTAGCAAGCCTCTGCCCCGGTGTTGTGATGCGCGTTGCGCTCGCTGAAGAGATACGGCAACATGTGCCCTTAATATGGGCGCATTCAGAGGATGTGAGACGATGGCGGCAGATGAGCGGCAACCCCGCTACCCGATGCCAGCGGCGACGGCAGACTACCTGCGCCTGTACCGGCAATCGCTGAGCGACAACGAGGGCTTCTGGGCCGAGCAGGGGCGGCGCATCGACTGGATCACGCCCTATCAGCAAGTCAAAGATGTGTCCTTTGCCCGGGATGATTTACACATTCGCTGGTACGCCGACGGCGAGCTCAATGTCTGCGTGAATTGTGTCGATCGCCACTTGGCCGAGTACGGCGACACCACGGCGCTACTGTGGGTGGGCGACGAGCCAGGGCACAGCCGCGCCATCAGCTATCGCGAGCTGCATGCCCAGGTGTGTCGCTTCGCCAATGCGTTGTTGGCCATCGGCGTGGTGCGTGGCGACCGCGTTACGATCTATTTGCCGATGATCCCGGAGGCGGTCTACGCGATGCTGGCCTGTGCACGCATCGGCGCGGCACACTCAGTGGTCTTTGGCGGATTCTCTGCGACTTCCTTGGCTGGGCGCATCGCCGACTGTGGCTCGCGCTTTGTGATCACCGCCGACGAAGGCCGCCGGGGCGGGCGCATCGTGCCGCTGAAAACCACGGTGGACAGCGCCGCCGCCGACCCCTGCGTCACCATGCTAGAGAAGGTGCTAGTGGTGCGTTACACCGGTGCCGATATCCCTTGGCAAGAAGGGCGCGATGTTGATTACCAAGCGTTGGCTACTGAGCTGCCTACCGATTGCCCCGCAGTGACCATGGCGGCGGAGGATCCCCTGTTCATCCTCTATACCTCTGGCTCCACTGGCCGCCCCAAAGGGGTGCTACACACCAGCGGCGGCTATTTGGTCTATGCCTCGCTGAGTCATCAACAAGTATTTGATTACCAGCGCGGCGAGATCTATTGGTGCACCGCCGATGTCGGCTGGATTACTGGTCACAGTTACATCGTCTACGGGCCATTAGCCAACGGAGCCACCACGGTGATCTACGAGGGTTTGCCGACCTATCCCGATGCCGGCCGCTTCTGGGAAATCTGTGCGCGGCATCAAGTCAATGTCTTCTACACGGCTCCAACCGCCATCCGTGCGCTGATGCGCGAGGGCGATGCACCTGTGCGCCGCCACGATCGCAGTTCACTGCGTTTGCTGGGCACGGTCGGCGAGCCGATCAACCCCGAGGCATGGCGCTGGTATCACGAGGTAGTGGGCGAGGGGCGTTGCCCGATTGTGGATACTTGGTGGCAGACCGAGACTGGCGGCATCCTTATCAGCCCGTTGCCGGGGGCGACATCGCTCAAGCCCGGTGCCGCGATGCGTCCTTTTTTCGGCGTGCAACCCGCCTTGGTGGATGATACCGGGCAACGCCTTGAGGGCGAGGCGACGGGCAAACTGGTATTGACGGACAGTTGGCCGGGGCAGATGCGCACAGTTTACGGCGATCATCAGCGCTTCATCGACACTTATTTTTCGACTTTCGAGGGGCTTTACTTCACTGGTGACGGTGCCCGCCGCGATGCCGACGGCGATTACTGGATCACCGGTCGCGTGGACGATGTGCTCAATGTTGCTGGACATCGCATGGGCACAGCTGAGCTAGAGAGTGCGCTGGTGGCGCATCCACAGGTGACGGAGGCGGCGGTGGTTGGTTTTCCGCACGAGATCAAGGGCGAGGCACTACATGTCTATGTGACTTTAGTGGTGGGTGCCGAGCCCAGTGAGGCGTTGCGCAGAGAGTTGCGCGACTGGTTGCGTGAGCAGATTGGGCCGATCGCCACACCAGAGCGCCTGCAATGGGCATCGGGATTGCCGAAGACCCGTTCTGGAAAGATCATGCGCCGCATCTTGCGCCGCATCGCCGCTGGTGAATTTAATGATATGGGCGACATCTCAACGCTGGCAGATCCAGCGGTGGTAGAGCAGCTAGTGGCGGGGGCGAAGGAACTGGGGGTGGGCTAGGTGAAAAAACAGAAAATCCCGGTCAATTTACTAATACAACCAGCCCGTATAGGTGCTGGCAGATCCAGTTGGTAAGGAGGGTGACAGGACTGGTGAGGGGTGCTATCATGTGTCCAACTTAACTTGCCATGCAACCTGCTAATATATTTTCCATGAGCCTGAAAGAGATTGCAAAGCACCATGTGCAACCTCATATGGCTGCGCTGGACAAATCCAAGCTCCTGCTAGAGAAACAGAACACACGATTACAGGAGGAAGAACAGAAATCCCGTGAAGCAAATGAGGAAGTCAGCCGACTGGCATCCTCTATTTCCTCGAGCGGTTCGGCCATAGCCAAATTACATGCGCGAGCCGAAGACATTACAAAAGAAATTGTAGAGCTCAGGAGGTCTCTTGGAAAACTTAAGGAGCGAGAGCAAGATGCCAATCAAGAATATACGCAGGCTAAAGAAGCTGGAAAAGTCAAGCACCAAGAATACCGCAACAAACAAAAAGCTGTGGCTAGTACAGAGCGAGCCATAGAACAAATCCATGGCAACATTGAAGAGGCGGAAGATAAAGTTGGGCGGTGCGAAGATCGTGTGCGAAGAGAGCAGCATGCCGCATTTGAAAAATACATGGAAACCTTGTGGGAAAAATTACTTCACTTGTCTCAACAGGCATCGTCTCATATAGAAGGACAGAAGGCTTATGAGGAACTTCTT
>JABABF010000148.1 GCA_014238345.1 Gammaproteobacteria bacterium | reverse complement strand
TCCAAGGCCGAGGGGCGGCTGGTGCCGCTGGCCTCGGTGTCACCATCGCCACGCGCAGTGTCCTTGGCGGCGCAGACAAACAAGGATGCGCGGCTGGTAGAGTTGGTGCTGCGCGAGTCTCGCACGGTGTTGCGCGCCGCTCCTGGTCGCTTGATTGTCGAGCATCGCTTGGGTCTCATCCATGCCAATGCTGGCATTGATCAGTCCAATCTCGAGTCGAGTGATGAGCCAGTAGCGCTACTGTTGCCGATCGATCCAGATGCCAGTGCGCACACTCTGCGCGAGCGCCTCGCCGCTACCTATGGTATTGCTCCCGCTGTGATCATCAGCGACAGCGCCGGGCGCGCCTTTCGCCGTGGGGTGGTGTCGCTGGCCATCGGCTGTGCTGGTCTCGTCGCGTTGTGGGATCGCATCGGTGAGCGCGATTTGGCGGGGCGCACTCTGCAAGTTACTGAGATTGCTTTAGCCGATCAGCTGGCAGCTGCGGCAGGGCTATTGATGGGCGAGGCTGGGGAGGGTCTGCCTGCGGTATTGATCAGCGGCTTGGCGCTACCGCCCGGCGATACTCCCGCCACGGTACTGCCGCGTCCGGCAGCTGAGGATCTCTTCCGATGAAAGGCACAGTGTTGGCACTGTCCGGCGGTGTCGGCGGGGCACGTCTCTGCGCGGGTCTAGCCGCTGTGTTGCCTCCTGGGCAGTTGCTCATCGCGGTCAACACGGCCGATGATTTTGAGCATCTGGGTCTGCCGATCTGCCCAGATCTTGACACGATGATGTACAACTTGGCGGGGTTGGCTCCTCCGGGTCGGGGTTGGGGACTGGCCGATGATGGTAGCGGTTTCATGACAGCGTTGCGGCGTCTGGGCGGTGCGGACTGGTTTGAGCTGGGGGATCAAGATCTGGCGACCCATGTATTGCGTGGCGCGGCGCTTGCGACTGGTGAGCCGTTGTCGGTTGTTACCGAGCGGCTGTGTCGGCAATTGGGCATCACTGCGCAGATACTGCCGATGAGTGACGACCCCGTGCATACCCGACTACACACCGAGCGTGGCACACTGTCTTTCCAGCAGTATTTTGTGCGCGAAGCCTGCGCTCCGCAGGTCTTAGCATTGGAGTATCAGGGCGCTGAGCGAGCTGCTCCACACCCGACTTGGTTTGCGCCATTGCGTGACGGCTCGCTGTCGGCGGTAGTGCTGTGCCCATCCAATCCCTTGCTGAGCATCGATCCGATTTTAGCGTTGCCCGGAGTGCGCGAGGCGTTGCGGCAGAGTCCGGTACCAGTGGTGGCGGTCAGCCCGATTATCGCTGGCTGCGCGGTCAAGGGCCCAGCGGCAGCCTTGATGACGCAGCTGGGGATCGGTGAGGGGGCGGCGGCGGTGGCGCGCCATTACAGCGGGCTGATCGACGGCTTTGTACTCGATAGCAGTGATGGTGCCGAGGCCGATGTCTTGTCCGCTGAGGGCGGCCCCAAATCGCTACTCAGCGAGATCCTGATGCTCACTCCGGCCATCGGCCGCCAGTTGGCCACCGCGGTGCTAGATTTTGCCGCTGAGCTGGCGGGCGGGGCGTGACTGATGACCGCCCTTGGGTGGTGGTGCCACTCAAGGAGACACCACAAGCCAAGCGGCGTCTCGCCGGATTGTTGTCACCGGCAGAGCGCGGGGACTTGGTCGCCGCCATGTTGGCCGATGTGCTCACCGCATTGACACCGCTATCGGTGCCGATCTTAGTGGTCTGTTCAGATCGGACACTGCGCCCTATCGCCGAGGCGCATGGTACCCAGCTGCTCGACGACCCGGGCGGCGGCCTCAACCGGGCGGCGGCGGCGGCGGCGCGGTGGCTGGAGCATCGCGCTGCCCGCTCCATGTTGCTGGTGCCCGGCGATGTGCCCGCGCTGACAGCGGCAGAGTGCAGCCGTTTGCTCGCCGCCTGCAACACCCTGCGCACCCCGTCGGTGGGCATCGCCGCCGACCGCCACGCACGCGGCACCAATGCGCTGTGGTGCAGCCCGCCGTCGGCGCTGCCTGCGACCTTTGGATTGGGCAGCGCCCATCGTCATATAATGGCGGCGAACCATGTCGCAAGTGAGGCGTTGTGGTGGCGCTCACCGGGTTTTAGCTTGGACATTGATACCCCTGAAGATCTGTGCCTGTTGCGGCATCGCTCCACCACCGCCGCCCACACGCTGAGTTTTATGCACAGTGCGGGTCTCGCCGAGCGCCTCGCTTCCCACCGCCGTGACTGATCCACTCAGCCAAGTACTGCGTTGCGCCGCGCAGGGAGTGCTGCCTGATGAATCGTTGGCTCAGCGCCTCGCCGCCATTGAGTCGCCAACGGATTTAGCCCCTGCTGCCGCGCAGTTACGCGATTCTTGGTTTGGTCGCCGCATCAGCTATTCGCGCAAATTGTTCCTGCCGCTGACCCGTCTGTGTCGCGATGTCTGCCACTACTGCACCTTTGCGACTGCACCCCGCTCCGTGCCAGCACCATACATGTCCCTAGACGAAGTGTTGGCCGAGGCTCGTCGCGGTGCACAGGCAGGTTGCCGAGAGGCGCTATTCACTCTGGGCGAAAAGCCTGAACTGCGCTATCAGGTAGCACGCGAGGCACTGGCGGACATGGGTTTTTCCAGCACGATCGATTATGTGCGCCACGCCGCCGAGGCAGTGTGGAAGGAGACCGGCCTGTTGCCGCACATCAATGCGGGCAATTTAGAAGCCGAGGAGATCGCCGCGCTGCGCTGCGTATCTCCCTCCATGGGATTGATGCTGGAATCGGGCTCTGAGCGGCTGTGTGGCAAGGGCATGCCGCACTACGGCTCGCCGGACAAAGAGCCCGCTCGGCGCCTCGCCACCATCGCCCGCGCAGGCGAGCAGGGTGTCCCCTTTACCTCGGGCCTGCTGATCGGCATCGGCGAGAGCCGCCATGAGCGCCTCGAATCCCTGCTGGCTCTGCGCTGCCTCCATCAGCGTTACGGCCATCTGCAGGAGTTGATCATCCAAAACTTCCGCGCCAAACCCGATACGCTGATGGCCGCTGCCCCGGAACCACCGCTGTCAGAGCTGCTGTGGACGGTGTCGCTGGCGCGTCTGCTATTTGGCCCCGACACCGCCATACAGGTGCCACCCAACTTGAGCCCCGGTGACTTGACCCCATTGGTGAGGGCGGGTGTCAGCGATTGGGGTGGTGTGTCGCCAGTAACCCCTGACTATGTCAACCCCGAGGCACCGTGGCCGCATTTGCAACAACTGGAGCACGAGACAGCGCTGAGTGGCAAGCTGCTGTGCGAGCGGCTCACTGTCCATCCCCGCTACGCGATGGCACCCGAGCGCTGGCTCGACCCTCAGCTACGGGCGGCGGTGTTAGAGCAGCTCGATGCCGATGGTTTGGTGCGCGATGAACAGTGGCGTGCTGGCGAGCGTCTGCCCGTGCCACAGGCAGTGTATGGCAGCATCAAACTCGGCCTGTGGCCCAGTCAAGTCGAGCCCGCACTGCGCGCTACAGTCTCCGCCGCCCAGAGTGGTCACGATTTACCCGAGGCGGCCGTGTGTCGGCTGTTTGCCGCCCGTGGCGCAGATTTCAGCTACCTGTGTCAAGCGGCCGATGCGCTGCGTGCCGAGACCTGTGGAAATGTCGTCAGCTATGTGGTCAATCGCAATATCAACTACACCAACATCTGTTATTTTGGCTGCAAGTTCTGCGCTTTTTCGCGGGGGCGAACCGCGCAATCGCTGCGTGGCGCGCCCTATGACCTCGGCTTGGAGGAGATCTCCCGACGCGTCGTCGAGGCCTGGCGACGCGGAGCCACCGAGGTGTGTCTGCAGGGCGGCATTCATCCGGATTACACCGGCGACACTTATCTGGACATCTGCCGCACCGTCAAGCGTGCAGCACCGGATATTCATTTGCACGCTTTCTCGCCCCTTGAGGTATGGCAAGGTGCCCAGACGCTGGGATTGCCCCTTGCGGAGTTCCTCAGTGCGCTACGCGAGGCGGGTCTTGACACATTGCCCGGCACAGCGGCCGAGATTCTCGACGATGAGGTGCGTGAACAGCTGTGTCCAGACAAGCTACGTACCGAGCAGTGGCTGGAAGTCATGCGCACGGCGCACGGCTTGGGTTTGCGTAGCACGGCGACGATGATGTTTGGGCACATTGAGCGCCCCGTGCACTGGGCGCGCCACCTGCTGCGCCTGCGCCGCTTGCAACAGCACACCGGTGGCTTCAGCGAGTTTGTGCCACTGCCCTTTGTGGCGCGAGAGGCTCCGATCTACCGACACGGCGGCGCTCGACCGGGGCCGACTTTTCGTGAGGTATTGCTGGTGCATGCGGTATCGCGCTTGGTATTGCATCCATTGATCCCCAACATCCAGACCTCGTGGGTGAAGTTGGGCGAAGCGGGCACAGCTGCCTGCTTGGAGGCCGGAGCCAATGATCTCGGCGGCACGTTGATGAACGAGAGCATCACCCGCGCCGCCGGTGCCGAGCACGGTCAGGAAGTCTCCCCGCTGGAGCTGGATCGCTGGATTAGTTCGCTGGGTCGTAGCCCGCGTGTGCGCACCACCAGCTACACCGATGCCCCTGCCGAACGCATTGCACAGGCGCGGGTGGCTCCGTCTTTGTTGGCAGTCAGTGGCGGCAGTGGCTCCCCAGTGCGTCGTCGCGCCTGAGGGCTAAGGCGGTGTCCCAGATTCTTGGCCATGATGCAGTCAGGATGTGGTGGCGCTGGTGGCGAGTCAACCGATGGATATGGGTTGCCCATGATGATTCCTTTGGTAGAGAATCAACACGAAGCCCCGAAAGCCGTCCAAGGATCCAAAGAGTGTAAGATATTGCTTGATCCATTAGGGGCAGAGCGAGAGTGACATGACACGATGGATACTGGTGAACTGAGTGCTCGCGTTGCCTTGCGCGATTTGGCTTGTCGCTACGCTGCGGCTATCGACCAGTGTGATATGGATCGCTTGGGTGAGGTGTTCACGGAAGATGCGGAATTGTCGCTACCCTATCTGCAGCAACAGCACAGCGGGCGGGCTAAGATCGTGGAGGTGATCTCTCAAGTAGGGACTTTTTTTGACCGCACTTTCCACGCGGTTCACAACCAGTTGCTTGATGTGCAAGGGAATGTTGCCAGCGGTGAGACCTACTGTATAGCCCTGCATTTCAGCGCCCGCGATGGCGGGCGACAACGCTACGACATGTGTATTCGCTATCAGGATCAGATGCGCTGTGAGCAGGGAGTGTGGCGTTTTCTACGGCGCGAGCTACAGCTGGACTGGGAACATACTTGGGATTTAGAGCGGCCCGGTCAGGTTGCGCCAGCGGGGTGAGTGCGCCGCACCGCCCTCGCTTACATGCGTCTTGGTTGCGATATTTGGAGGAGGAGTTCGGGCAGCCGTACATGCAGCAGCTGAGCACATTCCTGCGTGCTCGGGGTCGTGTCACCCGCATCTACCCGCCCGGAGCACAAATTTTTGAAGCCTTTGCGCTGACGCATTTTGAGGCGGTGCGGGTGGTGGTATTAGGGCAGGATCGCTACCACGGCTCGGGGCAGGCGCACGGCCTGTGTTTTTCGGTGCTACCCGGGGTCGATATTCCACCCTCGCTACGCAATATCTTGCGAGAACTCCAGCGCGATGTCGGTGTGCCTCCGCCTACCCATGGCTGTCTGCGGCACTGGGCGGAGCAGGGAGTGTTGTTGCTCAACAGCGTATTGAGTGTCGAAGCGGGTCGTGCGGGTAGCCATCGTAAGCAAGGGTGGGAGCGCTTCAGCGATCGTGTGATGCAAGTGCTAAACCAGGAGCGTGAGGGCTTGGTATTTATGTTGTGGGGCTCTGATGCACAGGCGCGTGGCCGACTGATTGATCGCAATCGTCACTTGGTGTTAGAGAGTTCACATCCCTCGCCACTCTCCGCCCACCGAGGCTTCTTGGGTTGTGGTCATTTCTCACGCACCAATGACTGGCTGCGCCAGCGTGGCAGTACCCCGATCGATTGGTCGTTGCCGGCGCTTCAGGACTCGTCAAGCGGGTAGGGCAGAGGGAGCAATTGCAACGTCTGCCCATCGAACTGCGCGGTATCGGCGCTATCGCATCGCAACACGGCCAAGAGTTCCCATCGACTCGCGGCGATCGGTGCCGAGCACAGCACGGTGCCACAGCTGTCGCCATTTGCTCCGAGTAGCGTGGCGCCGGGTTCTGGGCTGCTCAATGCACTCACCGCAACACGGTACAGGCGCCGTTTAATCTGTCCGAGAAAGTGTGCTCTGGCGACCACCTCTTGGCCGGTGTAGCAGCCCTTGTCGTAGTCGATACCGCCGAGGGCATCCAAGTTGAGCATCTGCGGCAGGAACAGCCCAGAGGTCTGTTGGCTCACCTCGCCGTAGCCACAGCGTATTTGCCGGAGCTGCCAGATGGCTTCGCCGACGGGCTGTGTCTCATGGGACAATAATTGCTGCCATATTGATGCGGCCTGGGTGGCTGGTAACCACATCTCGCACCACTGGGCTGCGATCCGTCGCCACAGACCGCTCTCCAGCGTACCTCCCCATTCGCTGTCGGGAGCATCGGCTTGTACTGCTGAACCCGCGAAATCCACCGCGCCGAAACTGGCGCAGCTGAGCCATTCATCACTGATATCGCGTAGCTCGGCGCGTGAGAAAACCAGGTAGCGCTCAAGAAATTTGCGTAGCGCGGTGATGACACTGCGTGGTGCTACGAGTAGCCAGCTCTGCTCGCCGATGCGCCACAGCAGTGGATTGGCGACCACGCGCCCCTTAGGTGAGCAACAGGCGCTGGGGCGACAGTCGCCCACTGCCAATTTGAGCACATCGCAGCTGAACTGCCCCTGTAGGAAGCGGCTGGCATCTGGCCCCTCCAGCAACAGTCCGCCGCGGCTGGGCAGCGGAGCCAGTAGCGGCTTGCTCCCACTGTCGGCCAGTATGGCGCAATCCTCTGGGCGCTCGCCAAAATTGATGTTGCCGTCGGGTGACGGTATTGCAGCTGGTGCCAGCAGCTGGTGCCAGCTGGTTGGGGGGGAGTCTGGACTGTCCATCAGGGCTCAATTATCGGCTATTTAAGCAGCATCTGGCGGTTGCTTGCTTGTCGCTGGTGGCAGGGGTTTGTTAGAATGCCAAACACGCTTCCCCGCTCTGAATTGAGATGTCCACTGCCACCCCCTCTGCGACGGCTGAGCGCCTGCCGTTGGCATATCCAGCACTGTTGCGGTGCCTGTGTTGGCACAGTCGCCGCGGCATGCTGGAATTGGATCTCCTGTTGTTGCCCTTTGCCACTGATGTGTTGCCGCAGTTGCCGCCAGCACAGCTACAAGCCTACCAGCGGCTCTTGGCCTGCGAGGATCAGCAGTTGTATGCCTGCCTGGTGCGTGGCGAGGCACCACCTGATGGCGCGTTGGATGTTGTGGTACAGGCAGTGCGTGCCCACGCAGAGACTGCGTCGCTCGGCGTGACGCTGGACAGTGCATTGTGTTGATTGAGGCGGGTCGCATCGTGGCGCTTGCCGAGGATTGCATGTGGTTGGATATGGAGGCGCGCCCAGTGCGCTGCGCTACTTGCCGGGGTCGCTGTGGCTTCGCTTTCATCGCTCGGCGCTGTCCCGCTGAGCGCCGCCTATGCGTACCGTTGCCGCCTGGTGGCGCCTCCAGCTTGGCGATTGGGCAACGGGTTGAAGTCGGCTTACTCACTGCGCCATTGCTCGGTGCAGCGCTACTGACTTATTTCTTGCCGTTGCTGGGCTTTTTTGTCGGTCTATTGCTGAGCTCTCACTGGTTTCCTGACGGCGGGGAGGGTCTGGCGCTGTCAGTCGGCTTGATCGGCCTCGTTGCGGGTGTTTTGTTGGCACGCAGCGCTTGCCGTCGTCGCTTAGCTGAGCCACCGCAGTTGTTGCGCATTTTGCCGGATAACGCCGAAGCTACCACGACCGCAACAGTGGGAAGCGTCTCCGCCCCGCTGGCCAGTGACAGCTGATGGAGCTGGAGTTCATCCGAAATTTCTGCTTGATCGCTCACATCGATCACGGCAAGTCTACATTGGCAGATCGTTTTATTCAGTTGTGTGGTGGGCTGAGCGATCGGGAGATGTCCGCCCAAGTGCTAGATAGTATGGATTTGGAGCGCGAACGGGGCATCACGATTAAAGCCCAGTGCGTGGCTTTGAATTATCGCGCTCTCAATGGTCAGGATTACCAACTGAATTTGATCGACACCCCCGGTCATGTCGATTTTTCCTATGAAGTGTCGCGCTCATTGGCAGCTTGCGAAGGCGCATTGCTATTGGTCGATGCTAGTCAGGGTGTTGAGGCTCAGTCGGTGGCAAATTGTCATACGGCGGTGGATCAGGGGCTCACAGTGTTGCCGGTGCTCAACAAGATGGATTTGCCAGCGGCCGAGCCAGAGCGGGTGCTGAGCGAAATCGAAGAGATCATCGGCTTAGATACGGAGTCCCATTGCCGTATTAGTGCCAAGACAGGTGGCGGTGTGAAGTCGGTGCTTGAGGCTGTAGTGCATTCGGTGCCACCGCCGCTCGGTGACCCCGATGCCTCCTTGCAGGCACTGATTATCGACTCTTGGTTCGACCGCTATCTGGGGGTGGTGTCGTTGGTGCGGGTGGTGCACGGCAGTTTGCAGCGCAACGCCCGTGTTACGGTGGCATCGACTGGTGCGGCGCATCGGGTTGAGCAACTTGGTCGCTTTAGACCGCAACGGGAATTCCTGGAGTCCTTGGGGACGGGCGAGGTGGGCTTTGTCATCGCCGGAGTCAAGGATATTCACGCTGCGCCAGTTGGTGACACCTTGGTGGCCGATGCAGCTATTGCCGCGCTTGCTGGCTTTCGCAGCGTCTCGCCACGTGTCTATGCCGGCCTCTACCCGATTGAAAGCGATCAGTATGAAGCCTTTCGCGAAGCGCTCGGGCGGTTGGCGCTCAACGATGCGGCACTGCGTTATGAACCGACCTCCTCCGATGCGCTCGGCGCGGGGTTTCGCTGCGGTTTTCTCGGCTTGTTACATATGGAGATCGTGCAGGCACGTCTGGAGCGCGAATACTCGCTTGAGTTGATCGCTTCGGCGCCGAGCGTTGCTTACCGCATCACGACCACGGGTGGCAAGGAGCGGATCATTATCAATCCGGCTGATATGCCCGACCCCGCCCACATTGAGGCCAGCTTTGAGCCGATGGTGCGCGCTTCGATTCTGACACCCAAGGCCCATCTTGGTACACTACTTGAATTGTGTATGCGTAGACGGGGCGTACAACAGTCGCTACAATATGTTGGCGATCAAGTCTGTTTAGAGTTTGAATTGCCAATGAGTGAGGTGATTTTAGACTTCTTTGACCGTCTGAAGTCGCTGAGTCGCGGCTTTGCATCTCTGGATTACAATTTTTCGGGCTATCAAGCCGCGCCCTTGGCACGAGTTGATATATTGTTGAATGGTGAGCGTTTAGATGCATTAGCGGCAGTTGTGCATCGCAGTCAAGTGTCCCAGCGTGGGCGCCAACTGGTAGAGCGGATGAAAGAATTATTGCCTCGGCAGATGTTTGATATTGCGGTGCAGGCGGCGGTCGGTGCTCGTGTGATCGCACGCCAGACAGTGCGTGCGCGGCGTAAAAATGTGACGGCCAAGTGCTATGGCGGTGATATTAGCCGAAAAAAGAAGCTGCTTGAAAAACAACGCGTTGGTAAGCAACGCATGAAAAAACTAGGCCGAGTCGATGTCCCACAAGAGGCATTTATGGCGTTGCTGAGCTTGGATTCCAAATGAATGCCGATGCCATTCAATGGCTGTTAATTGGCATCACAAGTTTGCTGTTCGTCATTTGGGTTTTTACTGCCCAAGCGCAGATCGCTCATCCCTATCGAGACCGAGCGCCGTGGGCATCTTGGGTGGCGACCTTCTTGCCCATATTTTTGATTGTGTTAGTGGTGCGCACGGTGGTGGCAGAGCCATCTTATATCCCTTCTGCTTCGATGGCTCCTACGTTGTTGCCGGGCGACTATATTGTGATCAAAAAGTACGCCTATGGCCTGCGTCTACCGCTGAGCTCGAAAGTGATTTCCTCCGGACGTAAGCCTCAACGCGGTGATGTTGTGGTTTTTTATCCGCCAGACCGTAGCAAAGGTTATTATGTGAAACGCATTGTCGGTCTGCCTGGAGATCAATTGGATTATTCGGGGGGGCATCTGCGTATTAACGGCCAAGTAGGCAGTTATCAAACAAGTAATGCTGATCCCGTGCATCTTGGAGCTGGCCTGCCGTCTTCTTCACAGGTCATAGAGCGATTGCCCGGAGAAGAGTATTCGCACGAGATTCTGCTGGATATCAACGGTGCCCCGAAATCATTCACAGTACCTTCAGCACAGTATTTCTTGATGGGAGATAACCGAGGCAACAGTGAGGATAGCCGGGTTTGGGGGACGGTGGGGTACGGCAATTTAGTGGGTACCGCCGTCTATGTGTGGCTGTCGAAGCCGCCGGGTGGGGTTTTGGGTATTGAGCGCAATGGCGCAGTGTATTGAATGGGGTACTACTTGGGGAGCTTAGCTCATGACCGGCTTGGGTTTATTGAAGCAGCTGAAGCTGGAATTTAATGACTCTGCGCTATTAGACCGCGCCTTGACACACCGCAGTTGCGGTGTGCCGCACAATGAGCGATTAGAGTTTCTCGGTGATGCAGTTTTGCAGCTGATCATCTCGGCATGGCTCTGCCAGCATTTTGCGGATGCCGATGAAGGACACCTTAGCTGGGTGCGAGCAGACTGGGTCAGTGGCGTTAGTCTGGCCGCACTCAGTCGTCAGCTCGGTGTGGACTCTGCATTGCGGGTCGAGGGCAGTGTGCAGGAGATCACCGATAGCATGGCGGCGAATGCGCTTGAAGCGTTGATAGGAGCCATGTTCTTAGATGGTGGCTTGGCATACGCTAGTGAGCAAGTTCAGGCTTGGTTTGCTCCACAGTTGGCGGCGTTGCCGCCCGAGCTGCCATTGCGCAAGGATGCCAAGAGCTTATTGCAGGAGCATCAGCAGAGCTGTGCGAGGCCGTTGCCTGAGTATGAACTGACCGGTCAGGATGCTCACGCCCACTTCCGTGTGCGGTGTCGGGTTGCTGGGGAAGAGGCTACTGGAGTCGCTCGCACCCGACGTCAGGCTGAACAACAGGCCGCTGCCATGTTGCTGGAGCGGTTGGTGGCAACTGTTCCGCCATGAGCGAGCCGAGCCGTTGCGGCACCGTTGCCATTGTAGGGTGCCCCAATGTTGGCAAATCTACCTTGCTCAATCGGTTGATTGGGCGTAAACTTAGCGCCACCTCAGGCCGCCCATGTACGACCCGCCACCGCGTGCTAGGCATCAGTACCCATGGGGCGGCGCAGGCGATCTATGTCGATACACCGGGATTGGGCCTTGCCCACGGACGGCGTGATCGCAGCTTGTCGGCGGCGGTGGAAAACGGCCTTGATGGTGCTGTGTTGGCTTTATTTGTCTGTGAGCAAGGGCGCTGGGGCGATGGCGATGAGCGGGTATTGCAGCGTTTGCTGGATCGCGGAATTGGCCTGAGGCCATTATTGGTATTGAACAAAATTGATCGCATCGCTGATGCGGTAGCGTTGTTGCCACAGTTGGAGCGCCTCGCCACACGCGCTGATTTTGCCGATTTGGTGCCAGTCTCCGCGCTCAAGAACCGCAATATAGAGCGGTTGCGCGCTTGTGTTCATCGTCATTTGCCAGTGGCTGAGCACCGCTTTACAGCAGGTTGTCACACGGACTGTACGCCGCAATTCCTCGTCGAAGAGATGTTGCGCGAGCAATTGATGCGGCGGCTAGGTGATGAGCTGCCCTATACAGTGCGCCCCCATGTTGAGCAACTGCAGTGGCGCGGTGATCTATGCCGTATTCACGCCGTGTTGGAGGTGCAGCGTGAAAGCCAACGCGCCATTGTCATCGGTCGCGGTGGCCGCAGTCTCAAGTCCATTGGTACGGCAGCAAGGCTCGATTTGGAGCCACTGTTGGGTGGGCGTGTCGGGCTACGCTTGTGGGTGCGGGTTGCGTCACCACAGGCAGCTGCTAGCGCAGTTAATTAAATAGCAGGGTGGTATGCATGGAACGAGTGCAATTGGCTCGTTGCTGGGTGCTGCACACTCGGGCATATCGTGACAGCAGTTTGCTGGTCGATCTACTCACTGCCGAGCGAGGTCGATTGCGCGGGGTTGCTCGAGGTGCCCGTCGATTGCGTCGCAGAACTGCTAGCGCCGAGCCCTTTGCCCCCCTGTTGGTCTCGTGGAGTGGGCGTGGAGAGCTGCTGACACTGGGAGCCTTAGAGCGTACTGCCGATGCCCCACCACAACTTGGTGGACGTTGTCTGCTCGCCGCTTTGTACTTCAACGAGCTATTGTATCGTCTACTGCCGTTGGGTGATCCCCTGCCTCAGCTATTTGCGGACTACGGCACGGCATTGTACGCGTTGGCTAGCACCGATTCTGCTGACAGATTAGCATCGACTTTACGTCGTTTTGAGTTGTGCTTATTGCGAACGCTTGGCTATGGCATAGATTTTGCTTTTGATGCCGAGACCGAAGCGTCGGTAGATGCTGCTGGCTGGTATTGTTTTGAACCCGGTGTTGGCTTCGTCAGCGGCACACAGGGTCGTGATGCTTTCGCTGGTCGCGCCCTGCTAGCGCTGGCGGCAGGGGACTTCGATGCCCCTGAACTACGCCGGGTGGCGATCAGTGTGACGCGGCGAGCCTTAGCAGCCTTACTTGAGGCACAGCCCTTGGTCAGCCGTCAGTGCTTTGCTGCGCTGCCCCACGCACTGTCATGATCATCGGTATTGGCATTGATGTGGTGTCTGTATCGCGCATGTCGTTGGCGCTATCCCGCTGTGGTGAACGTCTGCCACGCCGCCTGCTCAGCGAGCGGGAGCTCGTGCTTTTTGCCGAGCGGCAGGGCTCGCCTCATTTTTTGGCCAGTCGCTTCGCCGCCCGAGAGGCTGCGGCCAAAGCTTTCGGCACGGGCATTGGTGCCCGTTTAGGGTGGCGTGATCTAGAGGTGAGCCACGACCGCAACGGCGCACCGTCCTTGGTGTTGCACGGTCGTGCCTTGGTGTTGGTACAGCAGCTTGGTATCACGCACCATCATCTGAGTCTCAGCGACGAGCGCGATTTAGTGTTGGCGGCAGTGATTTTTGAGAGTGACCGCGGTGGTGTAGCGCTAGGGTGCTGAGCAGACGCTCAGGATGCCGTAGCCAGCCACGGCTTCATCACCCCTTCGGCGTACTGTTGCATCAACGCCAGTTTTTCGCTCAGTGGCTGAGTGTCAGCCCCAGCGTAGGGATCCCGAAAGGCGACCCCGACATCCGTGACACCCATCGATTCCAAGCGGCTCAGCCCTTCGGGGGTGTAAGCCAGTGCCGACAGGGCGAAAATACGGAACGGGCGCTCCTCAACACTGTACTCGCGCCGCAGCTCGTGCAATCGCTTGATGATTTTCTCCAGCTCCAGTGTGTCATCGCGTCCGCCAGCACCAGCGTGTACCCAGCCATCGCTGAGGCGTGCAGCGCGGCGCAAAGCGGCATCTGAATGACCGCCGACCAAGATCGGAGTCTGCTGTGATGGCACCGGACACAGTTTGATTTCGGGCAGTTGATAGAATTCGCCCTCATAGCCAAAGTAAGCACCGCTGTCAAGACCGCGCATGATCTCAATCATTTCATCCAGCCGCGCCCCACGGCGTTTCCACGGCTGATTGCAGACTTGGTAGTCCTCTGGCCACGGGCTCAGCCCGATACCCAGCAACAGGCGGTTATTGGTCATGACAGCGGTTGATGTGGCTTGCTTGGCGAGCAATACTGGGTTGCGTACCGGTGCCTTGATGACAAAGGTCAAGAATTCGATGCGCTCGGTAACCGCTCCCATTGCGGCGATTTGGATCAAGGGGTCAATGAACGGACAGCCATCGAGAAAATCGCGATCGCCACTGGCTGTATAGGGGTATTTGGCATCAGAATGGCGTGGATAGCAGATGCTATCTGGCACTAGGTAAGTATCAAAACCATGGCGCTCGGCAGCCGGTGCTAGCTCGGGGTACATAGCGGGGTTGCACATGCTTTCTGTATAGGCGAATCGCAACATCAGAGCAGTTCCTCATAATTTAGAGTGGGGATATCGCGCTATTCTACAGTGTGGCTAGCTGGTGGTTGTGTGGGTGATGCGCTCTTCCCACCCGCGCCACGCAACGTGGACGAATCTGCTACTATTCACGGCAGTAACTCACCTTGGCAACGGCAGGAGGAACAGAGCCATGACTCTCACACCCGAACATATTCGCTCCACAATAGAGTCCTATGTGCGGGCTTATAACGAAGACAACTTGGATTTGTTGTTGTCGCTGTTTGCACCGGATTGCGTCTGGGAAGACCCCGTTGGTAAACCACCGCATCTCGGGCATGATGGTCTGCGCGAGTTTTGGCAGTTTGCCCACACCGATGGTGCCAAATTATCTCCTCAAGTTGAGCGCATTGTCGTCTGTGGTACTGAGGGCTTGCTGGTCTTCACGATGGTTGTACATTTGCCCGGCGGTGGCCGTGTCAACCTGAAGGCTGTAGACCGTTTTGAGTTTGATGATGAGGGACTCATTAAGCATGGCCAAGCGTATTGGGACGATGCTTGCATGGAGATGATTGAGGCATGAGCTCTACTTCGGTAGTCCCCGAGCATCCGGCGGCACTTGCCAACTATCGTTCTTTTGCCGCAGTTGAAGCACGTGACCGCAAAGCGTGGTTGGCGCTGTTTGCCGAGGATGCGGTGGTGCAAGATCCGGTCGGCATTTCGCCCTTAGATCCCAGTGGAGAGGGGCATCAAGGACGGGCCGCAATCGGCTTATTTTGGGACAATGTCATTGCCAATGGCACACAGAAATTCGATGTCAAGAGCCGCATTCCCCGAGGTGATGAATGCGCTGTTTTTGTCACCATGCACAACCATATCAGCGAGGATCTGGCCTTTGATTGCAACATGATCGTCATCTATCGAGTCAATGCGGGTGGGCTCATTGCATCGCTACGCGCATTTTGGGATTATCAAGCGGTAGAAAACCAGTTGGCGGCTCTAGTGGGGGGCTAACTCAATTTGGCGTTGGCGGTTGCGTCCTGATTCTCACTGGGTGGCTCCAGTATCGCGTAACCATTGCTCAATGTGGCGCAGGCGCTCTGTGGCACAGTCCAATTCCAGCAACTGGTAGCGCTCTACTTCGGGCAGTGGCAGGTACTGTGCCAATTGATAGCCAAGTTGCAGGGCGCTCGGGTTTTCGACGAGGGAGCCCAGCGTGCATGAGGCGGGTAGTGAGGCGAGCACATGTGCCAGCTGCTGGTGGTTTTTCTGCAGTGAGCCCGGTGGCTTTGGAGCTAGGTAGACGACTTGTGCTGTCACCAGGTAGTCGGGTTCAAAGCGCACGTCGCTGAGCTTGAATTTGTGTTGTCCCTCAATGATCACTTGCAGCGGTTGCCCGGACCCTGGCAGGGCATCCCAATCAATGATCTGTGCACTGACCCCCACCGACTCCAATTCTGGCGGGTGCAATCGGTCATGCGGCTCGCGTAGCGTTTCCCTGCCGCAGTGGATGCATGCCACGCCGAAGGGTAAGTGGTGGAGAAAATGAGCTCTTAGCAAGCTCAGGTAGCGTGGCTCGAACAGGCGCAACTGCATGCGTGCATTGGGAAACAGCGCTGTATGCAACGGCAACAGCGCTAAGCGCTCCTCGCGCATTGTCTCGGCGCTCACTGTCCCCCGCTATCTGCTCCCAATGGGCGCAGGCTACGCAGCAGCAATGGCAGCAACAGCAATGCGCCGAGCAGTGCAAGCAGCATCGCCAGCGCGGTCAGCACGCCGAACCAGACACTGGGGATGAAATTGGAAAATCCCAAAATTGAGAAGCCGATGATAATGGTGATTGATGTGTAGTACATGGCGCGTCCAATACTGCCGTGGCTACGCTGGATCGCCGCGTTGTAGTTGTGATCTCGCGGGAACTCAACCCTAAATCTCCAGATGTAGTGGATGGTGTTGTCGACACCGATGCCGAGCACAATGGCCGCCATGGTCACATTCATCAAATCCAGTGGCACTCCAAACCAACCCATGCCACCAAGCACCAAAATGGTCGCTAACAGGTTGGGTGCCAGTGCCAGCAATGATAGAGAGAGAGAGCGGAACAGCACCAAAAACATTGCGAGGATGGCGGTCAGCACCGCGCCCATCGTCAATAATTGTGACTGATACAGGCTTTGCAAGAGGTTGTTGTACAGCACCAAGAGGCCGGTCAACTGTGCCTGCTCCGCCGTAAAATCGTGTTTGTCGCTCAGGTCGCTTGCCACGCGTTGCAGAAACTCATCGCGGTTCAGCTCGTGGCGCGCATCGCGGATGCGGGTGACGATGCGCGCCTCCCGCCCATCGGCTGATAGGTAGGGGCGCACTAGCAAGTCGTGCATCTCCTGAGGTAATTTGTCCTGCAATACCGCGAGCTCTACGGTGCCCGGTGTGTGCCCCAGTATTTGGCGGCTCAGCTTGAAGGTGGTGGCCAGCGATAGCACCTTGCCAGTCTCGGGGTAGGCATTGAGCATGTCGTGCACTTGCTCTAGGCGCGTTAGACTGACACTGTCGAACCAGCTACCTACGTTGCCAGCCGCGTCGCTGGCCGTATCCTCGCTGTTGTCGCTGTGGAAATCATCAAAGTCATCCTCAGTGTCGAAGCTGTCGTTAGCCCCGAAGTCGTCGAAGTCATCAAAATCATCAAGCGATTTGGAGGCGTTGCGCACACTGGGAGGTGCCTCAGGCAACTGTAGTACGATCTCAAGTGGTACGGTGCCGCCTAATTCACGGTCGATCAGCGCCATACCTTGATGGATTTCGGTGTGCGACTTGAAGTAGTCGATGAAACGATTTTCTACGCTGATGCGCGGCAGCCCGCTGAGCCCAAAGAGCAAGCCCAGCAGACAGATCACGGCAATCCAAGTACCGTGGTGTTGGACGGCGGTGGCGAAGTGGCGAGTGCCAGTGGCTTCGGGGTCGGCTGCCGAGGCGGGTGGTGGTGGAGCTGGCCACAGCACGAGTAGTGAGGGCAATAGTAAAAAGGCCCAGACGAAGGCCAGCGCGGTGCCAGTGGCCATCATCCAACCAAAATCGATCACGGGTCGTACATTGCTAAAAGCCAGCGAGCAAAATGAAGCCATCGTTGTCAGCGCCATGCACAGGCAGGGACGTGACATAAAGCGCACCAGTCGTCGCACCCGTTCGGTAGTGGTCAAGTCGGGGAGCTGAACCAATAATTCGCGGTAGCGCACCAACAGGTGCATTGACAGTGAGAGGGTCAGTATCAGTAGCAGAGCGATGAAGTTTGCCGATACCACGCTCAGACTCCAGCCGATCCAGGCAAACAGCCCCACTGATGACAGCACGGTGGCGGCACAGGTCAACATGGGTAGCAATACCCAGAATGGGTGGCGGAAAATCAAGCCAAGCAATATCAAGATGAGCAGGGCGATGGCAGTGCCGAATACCCGCAGATCCTTTTTGACAAAACTGACCATGTCAGCGGTGATCATCGGCACTCCGCCGAGGAATATCTCCGCAGTGGCGCGGTATTGATCCAGTGTCGCCCGCACGGCACTCACCTGTTGTGCTCGCCGCTGATCCATTGCGCGTTGCCAGCGGCGGCGATCGTCATCTCGTTGCAGAGTGGCTGGTGCTAACTCGGTGTTTAGCGTCACCAGCACCATAGCAGTAAGCAGTTGTCGGTCACTGATGAGCTCGCCGTACAGCGGACTGTCGCGCAGCTCTAGCCGCGCCATGCTCAGATCGGTTGCAGTGTCGCGCAGCTTGTTCAGCCGTCCGGTAGTGAGGTCGGCCACCGAGCGCGGTGGGCTGAATAGCAACGGCACATCAAGCAGGCTCAGCACCGATTCTACACCGGGCAATGTGCGCAGCTCTGCTGTCAGTGCGGCCAGCTGGTCCAGACTGTCTGGTGCCAGCAGTTCTGCTGTGCGCGGGCGGTAACTGATATACAGCGCGTCACCACTGGCGGGGTAACGGCTCTGCACTTCTTGGAAGAATTGCACGGATCGATCATTCTCTAGTGACAGGCTTTCACTAGAGGTGTCGATATACAGTTCCCCAAAGCGTAGCGAGGCGATACCCAGCGCCAGAGCCAGCAACAGCAATGTTTGCCTTGGCCGCGCCAGCACCAGCGCGTCATAGCCGCGCAGTAGGGGCTCAACCAGAGAGCGCATCTCCACCCCCTCCAGCTGGCGCCTTGATGTCGACTAAGGCTCGTAACAGGAGTGTCCCCAGCCCGCCAAAGGCACCGCTACTCATCATTAATACCTTGTCCCCAGATTGCGCCACGGCACAGATGCCATCGACGATTTCCGATACACTCCGGCAGATGCTCGTCTGCTCTGTCACCAAATCATGCTCCGGGCTCCAGCGCAGCGCTGGCGGTTGGTGCCACCAGACATGGTCGGCGGCAGCCAGTGCAATGGCCAGCTGCCCTTGATGCACACCTTGGCGCATTGAGGCCGAAGCCGGGTCGACGGCGGCCAGCAGGCGCCCATTGCCTGCCATGCGACTGCTCAGTGCTTCGGTAGCTCCGCGAATCGCTGTCGGGTGGTGGGCGAAGTCATCGTATACCTCCACTCCGTTTACCTCGCCGATATGCTCCATGCGCCGACGTACCCCTTGGAGTGCACCGAGGGCTGTGACGATATCGTCTAATGAGACACCGATGTCAGTAGCTGCCGTCGCAGCAGCCAGCGCGTTGTGAACATTGTAATGGCCGCATAACGGCCAGGCCAGTTCCACAGGCGACCCTAGGGTCGTTGGCGGTGTCAGTAGCAGGCGGGAATAGTCGGGGGTCAAAGATTCAGCTCGCCACAGAGCCTGTCCGCGGCTGTGTCCTGGGGGGGCGAAGTAGTGCCTCTGGCTCCAGCAACCCCGCTTTACAACGCGTTCTAATGCATCATCATCGGTGGGCATAAAGATGTGTCCCGTGGGCGGCACCGTACGGATTAAATAGTGGAATTGCTGCTCTATCGCGCCTAGATCGGGGTAAATATCTACATGATCGTGTTCTAAGTTGTTTAGTATCAAGCTGAGAGGGCGATAATGCAGAAACTTAGGGCGCTTGTCGAAGAAGGCGGTGTCGTATTCATCGGCCTCGACGACAAAGAAAGGGCCTTGTCCCAGTCGCGCCGAGACTCCGAAAGCCAATGGTAGGCCGCCGATGAGAAAGCCCGGGGACAGTCCGGCTTGCTCAAGTATTTGACTTAGCATGGTCGTTGTGCTGGTTTTGCCATGTGTGCCAGCGACGGCGATAACCCAGCGACCCGCCAGATGCTCTCGCGCCAGGTACTCTGCCCCAGAACTGTATGGAATACCCTGAGCCAGCACGTATTCCACGGCTGGATTGCCGCGCGACAGCGCATTGCCAATGACGACCAGAGCCGGCGCTGGATGCAGTGATGCCACACTGTATCCCTCGTGCAGTGCCACACCAGCATCTCGCAACAGATCACCCATCGGCGGATGGAAGTGTTGATCTGAGCCACTGACTTCGTGTCCAGCTTCGCGGGCGAGTAATGCGATACCCGCCATGAAGGTACCGCAGATGCCGAGGATATGGAGCCGCATAAATGGCACCGCCCGATGCTTTTGTCACCTTTATAATACTAGTGTCCGCGACCTTAGAGGAATCGCCAGTGGCCGTGTCCGCCCGCAATGCTTTCTACGCTCAATCCGGAGGGGTTACAGCGGTCATTAATAGCACGGCTGCTGGCCTGATAGAGGCTGCTCGTAGCAGTCGGCGTATCGCCCGACTTTACGCCGGTCACAACGGCATTCTCGGAGCCTTACGCGAAGAACTGTTCGATGTCAGGGTCGAGAGCCGTAGCGCAATTGCCGCTCTGCGTTACACGCCTGGCGGAGCCTTTGGTTCCTGCCGCTACAAATTGCCACCACCGACATTGGGCGAGCCAGTCTACGAGCGCTTAGCCGCCGTGTTCCGCGCCCATGATATCGGCTACTTTTTCTACAATGGCGGCGGTGATTCCCAAGACACCGCCGACAAAGTGGCGACCTACTTCGAGCAGCTGGGGCATCCTCTGCGCTGTATCGGCATCCCCAAAACCATTGACAACGATCTGC
>JABABF010000147.1 GCA_014238345.1 Gammaproteobacteria bacterium | reverse complement strand
CTTACTGCAGAGCCCGTGGTCTACCTGCCCGCTATGCTGAGTGCCCACAACCGCACCACGGCCGCTCTCGTTCAGGGTCTACGACATGGCAGTGCAACGCAAGGGGGCTTGACCGCCTATCTGGAACTTGATGGAGGGGATGCCCAAGCACTGGGCAACGATGGCATCGTCTTGGGAGACGCCTTGGCACAACAGCTCAAAATAACGCTCGGCGAGGTAGTCACTGTACTGCATGGAAGCGGCTCAGGGCGGGCGTTGCAAGGATCGCGATTTACCGTTCGCGCCCTGATCAACAGCGGTACCAGCATGGATCTGGGCTTGGCTCTGATCGACTTTGAGCGCGGCGCTGAGCTATTGCGCCACCCCGGGATGGCGAGCGCTATCCAATTGCGTCTCACCGAGCCATTGGATGCCCCGCAGGTGGCCTCCCGCCTCAAAGCCACCCTTGGCTCAGGCTACCGTGTGGAGCACTGGATTGATCGCTTTGGATCACTGTTCGATGCAATCAGCTTATCCAAACAGCTGATCGCGCTGTTGCTGGCGGCGGTAATGATAATCGCAGTGTTTAATATCAGCGCCATGCTCAGTGTGCTGAGCAGTCACCGCCGCGCTCAGATCGCGCTGTTGCGCACGCTGGGCGCGCCACCCCACTTGATTTTGCACTCAGTCATCGTGCAAGGCGTTGCTATCGGCACCATCGGCATCACCCTCGGGACGCTGTTGGGCATACTGTTGTCACTATTGCTAGACGATGCTGCTCTGGCACTCGAGCACTACTTTGGGTTCAGCGTGCTGACCGAGGGCAGCTACCCATTAGATCACCTGCCCACCGCCATCAATTGGTCTGAATTGATCGGGGTCTACGCCTTGGCGATGCTACTGTGCATCGTGGCATCACTCTATCCGGCATGGCGCGCCGCCAAGCTGCCTCCAAGCGTAGCACTGCGTTAAATCCCGCTTCAGCCCGCCGTGATAACGCCACTGGTCGGGGCGTTGTAATATGACAGTTATCGTCATGGATCCAAGGATGGAACTGTGCGCATCTGGCTATTGTCAGCGGCTGGAGCCCTCGCCTCACTCGCTCTATGGGAGCAGCTGCCCTCACTCTTCTACCTGCCTTTGGCTGCGCTACCCGCACTAGCACCATGGCGCTATTCCCGAGCCACCACCCATGCCCTCAGTGGGCTGGCAGTTGGGTTCATCTGGGCGACACTCAGCGGGCATGCCATGCTGGCACAACGCCTACCATTGGCACTGGAGGGGCATGATTTATTGGTTCGCGGCTATCTCAGTGAACTGCCGCGCGACATCGAGCTGCCCGATGGTAGCCTACTGAGACGCTTTGAATTAACACTGAGCGAAGCTCGACCCGCTAGCGGCGGCGAACGCTTGACACTCAAACGGGTACGGCTCAGTTGGTATGGCGGACCAGCACTGCTCCCAGGCGAGCGCTGGCAGCTGAAGGTGCGCCTCAAGCGACCGCGTAGCACGGGGTCGCCGGGGGTTCCAGATCGCGAGGCACAGTACCTATCACGGGGCATTGCGGCCACGGGTTATGTACGCGATCACCCCTGCAACCAGCGTATTGAAGGCATCGCTGTCTCAGCTTGGCACCACCGCCTGCGACACGCTGTGGGGCAACGACTGGCGGCGCGACAAAGCGGCGCGTCAGGAGGCTTGCTCAGCGCCCTCGTCAACGGCGATCGGCGGGGAGTGAGCGTGGCAGACCGCAACCTGCTGGAGCGCACCGGAACCATCCATCTGCTAGCGATATCTGGCCTCCACATCACGCTAGTTGCCGGACTGTTCTTTTATTTGGCACAGGGCGTAGCGCGACTACTCATCTACCCACTGCACTGGCGGCCAGCACCCATTTGGGGAGCACTAATGGCGCTGGCTGGAGCAGGCAGCTATGCCGCGCTGGCTGGCTTCTCGCTACCGACCCAACGCGCCCTAGTCATGGTGAGCATCGTGATCGCCGCGCAGCTATGGCGTCGCCGTGCCAGCCGTGGGGTCGGTCTGTGTCTGGCATTATTGACCGTGTTGGCACTTGATCCACTGGCGGGGCACAGTGCCTCTTTTTGGCTCTCTTTCATCGCTGTAGGGGCGCTGATGCTGGTGCTGGAAGGAGAGTTCGGTCGATTATGGCGTTTTGTGCGGGCTCAATTTGCGGTCACCCTCGCTCTGATGTTGCCACTCGGCCAGCTACTCGGCGCTGTGCCTCTGATCTCACCACTGGCCAATGCTCTAGCCATTCCGCTCGTGAGCTGCTTGGTCGTGCCCGCCGCTCTGCTCGGTACCGCCACCCTCTTTTTGTGGCCACCGGGCGGCGAACTGTTGTTGCGCTTCGCCGAGCTGGTGTCCACCCTGCTACTCACAGCTTTAGGGGCGTTGCCAACGCCGACTTGGCATCCACCGCGATGGTCGTGGCCGGTACTTGGGATGGCCGCCATCGGCATCGTCAGCGTATTGCACTGGCAGCGATTGTTGCTGGGTGGCGCATTGCTACTACCGCTACTGTGGATACCACCGAGTGCCGACTCTGCGTTGCGTATCAGTGTGCTGGATGTGGGACAAGGTCTGGCCGTATTAGCTGAAACCAAAGGACATGCCTTGCTCTACGACAGCGGCCCAGCGTACCGTGGCGGATACAGCTCAGCACGGTCAGTCATCCTGCCATTCTTACGCCATCGCGGGTTGCGCCATATTGATGCGCTTGTCATCAGCCATGCAGATAGGGATCACGCTGGCGGCACTACCACCTTGCTCGACAGCATCCCCATCACGCAGCTATGGCGTGGCGAGCCACTACCAGAGGTGGCTAGTGGCCAAGCCTGTCGTGCGGGGCAGCATTGGCGCTGGGATGGGGTGGATTTTAGTTTTCTACACCCACTAGAGTCCGGAGAAGGCAACGACCAATCCTGTGTCTTGCTGATCAGCACTGGCGAACACCATATCCTGCTCCCTGGGGACATCAGTGCGACCATCGAAGCGAGCCTAGCATCGCAGCTGCCAGCGCCGATTGATGTATTGATCGCACCACACCACGGTAGCGGGTCATCTTCATCGGCGGCACTTATTGCGGCCACACAACCAAGTCATGTGGTGTTTTCGCGCGCCGCGAACAACTCTTTCGGTCATCCTAACCCCGCTGTGGTGCAACGCTACCTAGCGGTTGGCAGTATCCTATGGGATACCGCTATGCATGGCACACTGCAGTTTCATTGGCCAACAGTGCAACAGGCTATGGTGGAAGTGCGTGCATTTCGACATCAATACCGCCGCTATTGGCATAGCATAGCGCAGTGAAATATCATCAGAAGGAAACGTCAGAGCTGACTTTCTCTAAATAACCCTCACCTCTCACCACCATGCCCACCTCCAAGCCCGCGTTCAGCGATCTGCGTATCTATCTGCGTGTACTGCGGCTCAGTTTGCCATACCGTCTGATCTGGGGGGGATGTATCGGCTCATTTGCACTGTTTTCCCTGAGTTCTGTGCTGTTTGCCGATGGCCTGCAACTGGTGATGAATGCGCTCAGCGACTATCCGCTGAAGGAAACACGCAGTGTCTTGGCCAAAACTATGCGCATATGGATTGAACCGATGTTCGGCGATGCCTATAGTCGGCGTACACAGCTGCCAGTGCTATTGCTACTGTTGCTAGTGTTGCGCAGTATCGGCTTCACGGGTAGCGAGTATGGTATCCGCTACCTCACATCGCGTTTAGTACACGAATTACGCTGCCAAATCGCCAGCAAATTACTGCATGTCCCTGGTCATTTTTTTGACCAACACCCCGATGGACACTTGGTCTCTATGCTGAATTTTAAAGTCCAGCAAATCGCTGACAGCTGCGCACAAGTCACTCTTGTCATATTTCGCGAAGGTCTGACAGCCATCGCCTTTCTGTCTTATATGTTCTATCTCGACTGGCAGCTGTCGCTGATCTGTCTGGTGAGTGTGCCATTACTCTTGCGGCTTACCCGCTTGGTGGCACGTCGCCAACGCATACTGGCGCGGCAATGTCAGAGCACCATGGGAGATCTCACCCATATTACCGGTGAAGTCGTGAGCGGAAACCAAGAAATCCGTATTTTTGGTGCCCAAGATCTGGAAACTAAGCGCTTTGAATCAACCAGCAATGACTTCCGGCAGCAGAGCAACAAAATAGCATTGGCAAACAGCTTGCTGCAACCGCTGGCGCACATTTTGATCACGTTGCCGCTATTATTTTTGTTCTGGTTCTTATTGGATCCGGCGCAGGCAGAGCGGATTAGTCCTGGGGTGTTGACCGCCTTTCTGGTCTCGGCCACCTTGCTCTCTCGACCGGTGCGACGCCTCAATAGCGTCATTGAGCAGCTGCAACAGGGGCTGGCCGCTGCCGAAGATATTTTCCAGTTAATAGATGAGAAAGCCGAGCCAGATAGCGGTGAATTGCGCTTCGACAGAGCGCAGGGAGCACTGGAGTTTCGCAGCGTCCATTTCTCCTATGCCGTCGCCGGGCAACGCAAAAAATCTGTGCTAGAAGACATTAATTTCGTGGTAGAGCCGGGCAAGATCGTCGCCATTGTCGGGCGAACCGGGGCGGGCAAAACCACCTTGGTACGACTGATGACACAACTTTATTACCCGAGCCACGGGCAGATCTTGATCGATGGACAAGACATCGAGCAGCTGCGCATCAGTGATGTGCGCCGCCAATTTTCCGTAGTGTCGCAACAGCCCGTGTTATTCAACGACAGCATTTATAACAACATCGCTTTTGGTGAATTGCGTGGGGCTCCCGCCGATCTCGCCTACAATGCCGCTACACAAGCGCATGCCGTAGAGTTTATCAATCAATTACCAGACGGATTCGAAACTTCAGTTGGAAATCAGGGAAAACTTCTCTCAGGCGGGCAGAAACAGCGCATTGCTGTGGCTCGGGCGCTAATGAAAAATGCCCCGTTTCTGATCCTTGACGAAGCCACCTCGGCGCTCGACAACGAAACCGAACAACTCCTGCGTTCCGTGTTACAAGATGTCTCCACCGGACGCGCGGTGGTGGTGATCGCCCACCGTCTGAACACCGTGCGCAAAGCCGACCTGATTTTAGTCCTCGACCACGGTCGCATCGTCGAGCGCGGTCGCCATCAGGAACTGCTGGAGCAAGGTGGCTTGTACGCCAACTTAGCGCGTGAGGATCTCCACCCCTGAGCGGCGGAATCGGCAGCACCCCTCATGGCTTTGATTTTTGATTAAAGTAACCGCATCAAAGCTCATACTGAGGACACCGCAGTTTGCCTACTAAGCTTGGAATCAACGCGACAACGCGTGCGAGTATGCACCGACTATTGTTCGATTGCTGGGCTCGACCCTCGTGGCCGCTACGGCTATTGTGGCCGGTATCCAAACTTTACGAAGTGGCGGTAGCGGGGCGACGGCGCTACTTGTCAAGCCGTGCACAGGCACTGTCTGTACCGGTGATCATAGTCGGCAACATCACCTGGGGAGGCACCGGTAAAACGCCACTGGTACTGTGGCTAGCCCAACAGTTGCAAGCGGCAGGCTGGCAGCCTGGCATTATCAGTCGAGGCTATGGCGGAACGCAACGCAACCCCCAGCGAGTGGCGGCCGATGCCAACACAGCCCGCGTCGGCGATGAAGCTTTAATGATGGCCAGACGCTTGGCTGGGTGTGTGCCGGTGGTGGTCGCCCGCCGACGGACAAGCGCTGCACAGGCACTGATAGCCCAGGGTTGTGATGTCATTATCAGCG
>JABABF010000146.1 GCA_014238345.1 Gammaproteobacteria bacterium | reverse complement strand
CGGGTGCTAGCGATGTAGCTGTTATCCAGCATATTGGTACACATGCCGGTGTCCTGATCACACAGGATCAAAAAATACGTATCAGACCTGCCGAGAGGCAAGCACTCAAAGAAGCGCACATCGGCTACTTTGTGCTAATCGAAAAACCTTTAAAAGACCGCGAAGAAGAAAAATGGTCTTTAATCCGACAATTCACGCGTCTGTGGCTCGAGATAAAAAAGATCACTAAAAAAGAGCAAACCACATCTCACCGTTCATTTGCCTATCAACTACGCCGCCGTAGTGCGAAGATAGAAAAAATTACTTTGTGGCTGGTCGATTCCCACTACACCATGAGCGCTAGCACAACATAAATAGCATGACAATCTCCCCATGACCCTACGCCTCACGCTCTGGGCGTTGCCGCTGACGCTGTTGACTATCGCACTCGGAGCCTTCACCCGGCTAGCTGATGCGGGTCTGGGTTGCCCTGATTGGCCCGGTTGCTACGGTCACCTGCTGTGGCCCGATAGCGGCGCGGAGATTGAGCAGGCCAACCGCGCTTGGCCAGCGGCTCCGGTAAATCCCGACAAGACCTGGCCAGAAATGGTGCACCGCTACGCCGCTGGCCTGCTCGGCCTGCTGGTGTTGGCTATCGCGCTCAGCATGCGGCGGGGCAAACAGGATGCAAAGGCACAGCACCAAGGGCTGGCTGACGGCCTCGTGGTGCTGGTTATCTGTCAAGCGCTGTTCGGGATGTGGACAGTAACGCTGAAACTGTGGCCACAGGTGGTGGTGCTGCACTTGTTGGGCGGTTTTGCCACGCTGGCATTGCTGGCGCTACTGGCACTGCGGCTCGACTATGCGACGGGCGGAAAACCTTACTGGCAACGGCTCTGCCCGGTGTCGGGCGGTGCGCAGCTCACTACACTGCTGCCATGGGGACTTGCTGGCATGGCTGTACTCGTATTGCAGATCGCACTTGGTGGTTGGACCACTGCCAACTACGCCGCCTTAGCCTGCCCTGATCTGCCCACCTGCCAAGGACGCTGGTGGCCGCCGACCAATTTCGCCGATGGCTTCGATTTGGGACAGTCAGTAGGGCCGAACTACTTGGGTGGCCTGATGGACAACCCCGCCCGCATCTCCATCCACTTGGCGCACCGCATTGGCGCGATCGTCGTGTTGCTCTATCTGGGTGGTCTGGCATGGGCGCTGTGGCAGCGCGGAGCCCATGTCATGGCATGGCTGTTGGCTAGCCTACTGGGTACACAGTTCGCCCTTGGCTTGGGCAATGTGTTGCTGGGCTTTCCGCTGTGGGTTGCCGTTGCTCACAATGCTGGCGGGGCGCTGTTACTGGCCGCGCTGGTGGCAGTCAATCATATGCTGTGGACGATGGCTCAAGGCCAGCGGATGGTGGCTGATGAGCGGCAGTAGCTGCGCCTGAATCACGCGTCAGCATCAAGCTAGGGAAAGCCTGATTTATTGACCGCTTAGAGCAGGCCACTAATCAATAGTGCATTACAGACCGAGCACTTTTCAGCCTTTCCCAAGGCACCCCAAGCATGGCGGACATCCGTCCGGTAACTATGAGCGCTTCTTCCTTAACAAATAACACCACTACATTAGCCCAATAGCTCTTGCCAAAACCGCCATCGGGGGCTGGCACCGTGCTATGATGCCAATGTTCACACAGTGGACTATCACTGTGCGCCCTTGAAGCTAAGAAGTCGTCCTATGTCCACCGCCGCACTGGCCGCCCCCGCACCACCAGACCCGACTCAACGTCTGCTCGCCGAGGTCTTCGGCCACGGTGAGTTCCGCCCTCATCAGCGCGAAATCATCGATGTCCTGATGAGCGGTGATGACGCACTGGTGGTCATGCCCACCGGCGGCGGCAAATCGCTGTGCTTCCAACTGCCTGCTCTATTGCGTTCGGGCTGTGCCATCGTTGTCTCGCCACTGGTGGCACTGATGGAAGATCAGGTCGGAGCCCTGCGCCAGTTTGGTGTCAACGCCGCCTGCCTGCACTCGGCGCTCACCACCGCAGAGCGCAATGCTATTGAGCGCGACTTCGCAAGCGGCACGCTGGATTTGCTCTATGTAGCCCCAGAGCGCCTGCTCACCGCCCCCTGCCTAGCCCTGCTACAACACACTGAACTGGCGCTGTTCGCTATCGACGAGGCGCACTGCGTGTCGCGTTGGGGACACGACTTCCGACCGGAGTATTTGGAATTAGCAGTGCTACGCCAACACTTTCCCGGCGTACCCTGCATCGCATTGACCGCTACCGCCGACCCGCGCACCCGCGATGAAATCGTCGATGCGCTGGCACTAAATGCCCCGCAGCGCTTCGTCGCTAGCTTCGATCGCCCCAATCTGCATTACGCTATCCACAGTGACGGCGGGCGGGATGCGCTGTGGCACTTCATCTCTTCGCGCCACCCCAACGGCGCGGGGATTGTCTACTGCCCGACACGGCGCAAAGTCGAGGAAACCGCCGACTGGCTGACGGCGCGCGGTCGTCGGGCACTGCCCTACCACGCTGGCATGGAGCCAGATGTGCGCCGTGAGCACCAGCGCATCTTCCAACACGAAGCAGATGCGGTCATCGTTGCCACCAT
Organism: Gammaproteobacteria bacterium; assembly: GCA_014238345.1. Lineage (GTDB taxonomy): Bacteria > Pseudomonadota > Gammaproteobacteria > JABABF01 > JABABF01 > JABABF01. The sequence continues at coordinate 189 of JABABF010000146.1, read as the reverse complement.
CGCTTTTGGCATGGGTATTGACAAGCCCGATGTACGCTTCGTCGCCCACCTCGGGTTGCCGAGTAGCATTGAAGCCTACTACCAAGAGACGGGTCGTGCCGGACGCGACGGCGAACCCGCAGATGCTTGGCTCAGCTACGGCCTGCGCGATGTCACACGATTTCGACAGTGGATCGAAGAATCGACCTT
>JABABF010000145.1 GCA_014238345.1 Gammaproteobacteria bacterium | reverse complement strand
GCCACGCCGCTCAGCATGGCTGAATGCTTTGATTAAATCGTCTCCGCAACCCGTGTTGTTGACTGGTGCCAACGGTCGCCTGGGACTCTCACTGCGCCGCCACCTGCCGAGCGATATCGTGCTGAGTGCACTATCGCACAGCGAGTTGGATATAACCGACAGCACCCAAGTGGCGCATGCCCTGCGTGAGCTGCGTCCTGCTGTGATCATCAATGCGGCCGCCTTCATCGCTGTTGATGGTACCGACGGTAGTGCCGCCCACGCCGTCAACCGCGATGGACCGCGCCTGTTGGCTCAGAGTGCCGCGCAGGCTGCAGCTCGGCTCATTCACATCTCCACCGACTATGTCTTTGATGGTGAGTTTGGTGACGAGTCGCCGCGTCCCTATACGCCGCAGGATAGGCCGCGCCCACTGTCGGCCTATGGACACGGCAAATTGGCCGGGGAGCGCGCAGCGCTGAGCGCACATCCGCAGGGCACATTGGTATTGCGTAGCGCTTGGCTCTACGATGCTCATAGCCAAAACTTTGCCACCGGCATGTTGGCGCGCATGGGCACCGCCGGGCGAGTGGCGGCCAGCGATCAGGTGGGCTCTCCGACTTGGCTGCCCAATCTAGTCGCTGCGATTTGGTCAGCGGTGCGGCGGCCAGCAGTGCGGGGACTGTTGCATTACTGTGACGAGGGTGCGGTGACGCGCCACACTTGGGTGACGGCACTGTCAGAGATCGGGGCAAGTCTCGGGGTATTGCCCGCACCAGTGCCAGTAGATGCGGCGATGATGCGTGATTTCAACTCAGCACAGCTGCGACCGCGCTATTCGGCTCTGGATTCCAGCGACGCTGTGCGCGCCCTTGGGCAGCCGACCATGCCGTGGCGCGAGGGCGTGGCTCGTATGCTGCGCGGATATCGAGCTAGCATGGCGGAGTGTAAGAGCAATTTATAGGACAGCTCGCCCGGTGTTACTGAAGTTTTTGTGCGGGCAAGTGATCAGCATTCTCTACAGTGGGTGACCAGCGTAGAAAGCGCTGTGTTGACCGGGCTGTCTCCAGTTGCCACTAGGGTTGCTGCTCTTCCACCCGGCACAGTAGCGCTCCTTCCCCTAGTCGCGCCTGTAGTTGACGCCCGGGAGCGGTCTGTGTGGCGCTGTGCAACACGCGGCCACTGTGGGCATCCTGCACGATGGCATAGCCCCGCCGCAGTGTTGCCAGCGGCCCGACCCACTCTAGCTGAGTAAGCCGTCTAGCCAGCCGTGCCGCCGTGCGCTCTAGCTGGCGT
>JABABF010000144.1 GCA_014238345.1 Gammaproteobacteria bacterium | reverse complement strand
CACCCCCAAGCTGCGCCCGCGCAGCTCAGTGCCGCGGTAATCGCGCTTGACTTCCTCCAGCACTTCTGCCGAGCAGTTCCCCTCTTCCATCAGTTCATCCACACGTTGTAGCGCACCCCGTAGCTGACGAGAGACCATGAGCATGGCCGCCAGCACTAGTTCGCGCACCGCATTGGCGTTGGCTCCTGGAGTATTGATCACAGGAATGCCTTTCTGCGAACAGTCATCTACCGGAATATTGTTGATGCCAACACCAGCGCGTGCAACCACTTTCACGCAATCAGGCACACCGGCCATATATGCACTACGCAACAGGATGACATCGGGATCATCACACGCTTGAGGGTTGTCAAATATCGCTATGCCGCGCTCCTCTTTTTCGCCTCGCTCCTCCAGCACCTCAATACCATGGGGGTCTATCTGGTTGAGCAACAACACTCGGTAGGGAACTGACATTTGGCTACTCTACTTGAGCCGAGACTAAAACATAACGACGATAGCTCAGTTCGTGACTGTCCCCAAATTGTTCGCGCATACTCTGCCGCCATTCGACTCGCTGCTGCGGTGACAGTAACTCTAGCTCCAACGCCTTGATCGCCAGCACGGACAAAACCGCCCAAGTGCCATCTGAGAGTTCTGCCGTTCCCACACTCCTAGAATCGGTCGATGGTGCTGGCAGCTGGAAAGCCTTGCGTACCACCGCGTTTGGGGTCTCATCGTCGCCATGGCGGAGCAGATGTGGCCGTGCAAACCACTCGTAACCATCGGCGTGCGCCTGGGCATCTACGGTCAGTTCCCGATCGTCTCGCAGCTGCTGTGCTACGCTGTGCGCCTGTTTTTTTAGCCACTGTGCTGTGCGCCGTCTCAGCACATCGGTACGCAACGTCGGCTGTGCCTCATCAAATGTCAAACGACGGGATTCCTGATACTCGCCGAGTCGTAGCACCAACGTGCGCTCATCGCCATCACTACCGATCTCTAATAGCTGGCTATTCTCACCTTGCTCTAGCACTTCAGCGCTGAAGGCTGCCGCCCTGACCTTGGCATAAACTGCGATACCCGCTTTCTCATCCTGTGCGCCATCGCGATCAAACCAAGCACTGCGCGAGACCTCTATGGCCATGGCCTCAGCCACGGAGGCCAAATCAGGGGCATTAAAGCTGAGATCGCCAAGACGCTCCTGCGCCTGCCGGTAGTTGGCCTCGGAATTCAGCTGTTGCAAGCGCTCGCGAATCTGCTCGCTACGCTCGGCATAATCTGCTACCGGCACCTTGAGACGGCGCAGAAAATGTAGCCCCGCCTCACTGCGAATCGGTGTCGCCGCCACCTCGCCAGGAGCGAGAAACGACAGCGCCTCCTCCAGCGGTGCTGGCAGATCGCCCGGCGTGATGTTGCCGAGCGAACCGCCGTCATCAGCGCTCAGCAGGTCGTCGGAATACTCTGCCGCCAATTCTGCAAAATCTTCGCCAGCTGCCAAGCGCGCCTGTAGCTGGGCTACGCGCTCACGCAGCTCCGCGCCATCGCTATCGTCGGCATCCACATCGCCATCGATCAAAATATGGGCGGCATGCACTCGTGCGTTCAGCATCACCACCTCTTGATCGTAGTACTGGCGCAGCTGTTTCTCGCCAATCTGTGGATAAAAGGCTTTGCGAGTCAGTTCAACGTAGTCGACTGTGAGCAGAGCTGGCTGACGGTAGTTCTCTAAGTTGTTGTCAAATGCTGCACGCAGCGCGTCATCAGACAAGGTAATCTGCTCGTGCGCCGCCTCTGTCGGCAACACCATATAACGCACAACACGTCGCTCAGCTGCTACTTCCAACATGTCGATCAATTCATATTCGGTCATAAACTCAGAATCAGTACACACGCTAGTCAACTGTGAGATTAACAGCGAATCGTGTTGCACTTCTCGATACCAAGACGGCGTGAAGCCACCTTGTTGCAACAGCCATTCGTAGCGCTGACGGGAGAATCGTCCGGCTTCTTGGAACTGCGGCTGTGCACGCAGATGGTGATTGACTCGCTCGTTGGACAGTTCAAAGCCATAAGTCTTTGCGCGTTGCAACAGTGCTGTGCGTGACAGCAACAAAGATAGCGCAGAACGTCTCAGGGCTGCATTGCTAATAGCATCGGGGTCCACATCGTCCCCTTGGCTTTCTAGTATGCGGCGGCGCTCTTGATAGGCATAGCGATCCACCTCAGAGAGGTGCAAGGACTCGCCATTAATTTTTGCGACGACGACATTGCTACCACTAGCACCAAACCAATTGAAGCCGACCAAGGCTAACGGCAGCGCCAACAACGTCACAATAAGATACGCACCGAAACCACGAATCCGGTGACGCAAACGTTGTATCAGCATAGATGTGACAAATCATGCCCGCAAGGCAGCTGCTAGCAGGCAGCTGCGGCAGGCAGGAGTGAAAGT
>JABABF010000143.1 GCA_014238345.1 Gammaproteobacteria bacterium | reverse complement strand
TCCTATATAACCCAATTAATCCCTAAATTGCCACTTCGCCGTAGTGGCGCTATGCAGCGCACCGCACCCACGCTTGGCCCACGCTTGAGCGCTGTCAGCATCTCCCTCACTGGCAAACCTCGCAGCTCGGTGTGTCCAGCGTACAGGATCCACCCGTATCAGCACCACCCATGCCGCCCATGGTGGAGACAGCATTCAAATCGCTACGATCCACTGTCGCTTTCTCCGCGCTAGTCGCCCCGCGCGAGCGCAAATAGTAAGTCGTCTTGATGCCCGCCAGCCAGGCGTTGTGATAAAGCAACGACAGGTGCTGCGGCAAAATGTCCTTGGCCACATACAAGTTTAACGACTGCGACTGATCAATCCACTTCTGCCGTCGTGCAGCGGCCTCAATCAACCACTGCGGCTTGATCTCGTGAGCCGTAGCGTAGAGTTGGCGCAGATCCTCTGGCACACGGTCGATGTTGCTCAGGCTACCCTCGTAGTACTTGAGATCACTGATCATCACCTCATCCCACATATCTCTCGACTTAAGCTCCCGCACCATATAAGGATTGAGTACCGTGTACTGCCCTGACAAGTTGGACACCACATAGAGATTGCTGAAGGTGGGCTCGATTGATGGGCTGACACCAACAATATTGGCGATAGTCGCCGTGGGGGCAATGGCCATCACATTAGAATTGCGCATGCCCTGTGTTTTGACGAGTTCACGCAAGCTGTCCCAATCCAGCGTTTGGCTGGTGTCGACATCTAGCTGGCCGTCGGCGCGTTGTTCGCGCAGCTTTTCCAAGGAATCAATCGGCAGAATGCCTTGGCTCCACAGTGAGCCTTCGAAGCTCTCGTAGCAACCACGCTCGCGCGCCAGCTCCGAGGAGGCGCGAATGGCAAAATAACTGATCGCCTCCATGGTGCGATCCGCAAAGATCACCGCCGCTTCGCTGGCATAGGGGATGCGCAGGCGCAACAGGGCATCCTGAAAGCCCATCAACCCTAGCCCCACCGGTCGGTGGCGGCGATTGGAGCGCTCTGCGGCTCCCACGGCGTAGTAGTTGATGTCAATGACATTGTCCAACATGCGCACAGCTATCGTCACGGTGCGCTCGAGCTTCTCTAAGTCCAAGACCAGCACGGAATCGCCGAGGGCTTCTTCTTCCGGCAGCTTCTCACGCAGATGGTTGGCCAAGTTCAGCGAGCCAAGATTGCACACCGCCACCTCTTCATTGTCAGGCTCGGCCGATGTATTCAGGGTGATCTCGGTACACAGATTGGAAGAGTGCACCACACCGCAATGCTGTTGGGGTGAGCGCAGATTGCAGCTATCCTTGAAAGTGACCCACGGCGTGCCCGTCTCAAACAGCTGCGTTAGGATCTTGCGCCACAGATCTGCCGCTGGCATCGTTTGGTGCTGGCGCAGCTCGCCGCGCTCGGCGAGCGCCTCGTATTCCCGATAGCGACGCTTGAAGGCAAGACCGTACAAATCGTGCAAATCCGGCACCTCATCCGGCGAAAACAGCGTCCAGTGCTCTTTGGCCGCAACTCGCTCAAGAAACAGATCGGGCAACCACAGCGCCGTGAAAATGTCATGGGCGCGGCGACGCTCATCGCCGGTGTTTTTGCGTAGCTCAAGGAAGGCTTCCACATCCAAATGCCACGGCTCCAAGTAGGCGCACAGCGCGCCGAGCCGCTTGCCGCCCTGATTGACGGCCACCGCCGAATCATTGGCCACTTTGAGGAAGGGAATGATGCCGCCAGAACGCCCGTTGGTTCCCGCAATGCGTGCGCCAATAGCTCGCACCGGTGTCCAGTCGTTGCCCAATCCACCTGCCCACTTCGACAACATGGCATTATCACGGAGAGCGCCGTAGATGCCGTCCAAGTCGTCGGGGACGGTACTCAGGAAACAGGAGGACAGCTGCGAATGCTGCGTCCCCGCATTGAACAGTGTCGGAGTCGAACACATGTGATCAAAGGAGGACAACAGGTGGTAGAACTCTATAGCGCGAGCCGTGCGATCAGCCTCTTGCTCGTTCAGGGCGAGCCCCATGGCAACGCGCATCAGAAACAGCTGTGGCAGCTCAATGCGCTGGTCGGTATCGTTTTGCAGAAAATAACGATCGTAGAGGGTCTGCAAGCCGAAGATTGTAAATTGCAGGTCGCGCTCTGGAGCCAGCGTCTGCCCCAACAGTTGCAAATCAAAACTGCGCAGATCTGGGCTGAGCCGCTGCAATTCGATGCCGCGCTCAATGAAAGCATGAAAAACCTGCGGATAGTGCGCGGCTATGTCCTGTTGCGACACGCTACCAAAGCCTTTTCTGACCGGCACCGATTCCGTCATGCCCAGCGCGACTAGCACTTCCCGCCGCAGCTGAGAGAGCCTCAACCGGGCGGCGACATAGCTGTAGTTGGTCTCCTGCTCAACCATGGGGCGAGCGCTGATGATCATTGCCTCAACGAGGTTGGTCTCGATCATACCATCGTGGATTTCGCGCAGAACACGTTCCAACAACAGCTCAGCACTGGTGTCATCCAAGCCCACACAGACCTCTTCTAGGCAATCGGCAAGCTCCGAGCGCAACAGCACCCGCCGCTGACCTTGGGCATCCACCACTTCTAGCGGCCGCTTGTGGCCTTGGTCGTCGCTCAGCCACTGGGCGGGTTCTGCGCTATCACTATCGCTAGCAACGGGTTGCTCGCTCTGCGCCTGTACCTGTTGCTGTCCCCGCTCTGCGGCCTGTTGCTTACGCACATTGGCTCGCTCTTCTCGATACAGCACATAGCGACGGGCGACTTGATGGTGGGCACCGCGCATCAGCTCCAACTCCACCTGGTCTTGCACCTCCTCAATGTCTAAGGCTCCGCCCGAGGGCAAGCGCCGCTGGAATGTGGTGATCACTTGCCGACTGAGCTGGCCGACAATCTCCCGCACCCGTGCCGAGCTAGCCGCCGCATCTCCCTCCACCGCGAGAAAGGCCTTGGCAATGGCGACCGAGATTTTGCGCTGGTCGTAGGGCACCAGCGCCGCATTGCGCTTGATGACCTGCAGCTGCCCAGGCCTCGCGTGAACGGTCGGCGTACTAGGAGAGGCTCCCAGCACACCAACCGCAACAGTACCAGCGGCTACAGATGACCCCGATATGTCCTCTATTTTTGACATGACTTCCCCCCCTAGCGTATGTCCCCTCGTCTACCGAACCCTTTAAAATTTGGCACCAAAATTAACCGACACCATACCGCTAAAGACTGAACGATAGGCTCATACAATAAGCAATATAAAGTGCACTATTTATAACACACTTTTAATGTTCCTGTCACACAATAGAAACAATCAGGAAAATATCGCATAAACACCGTGAGTCAGCGTTATTTTAGCCCTCAGATGACTCCTGAAAATCATAGTTAGATCAATGATTTATATGTCATCACAACAAGTGTAAGAACGCGCATTATTTGCCCAGAAAGGGTGCCTTTATTACGTGCCAAAAAACACGATCCTAATGGGTTTAATTCTAGTAGTGCAGTGGGTTATTTACATAACTTAAAATAATTTTAATCCGACACTTCCCGGCCATTACCTGTGGGCGGCGGCAACAAAAATTCGAGCAGCGCTTTTTGTGCATGTAGACGATTTTCCGCTTCATCCCAAACCACGCTGTCCGTAGCATCAAGCAGCTCGGCCTCAACCTCCTCGCCGCGATGCGCTGGCAAACAGTGCATAAAGAGCGCGTCGGGTGCGGCCAAAGCCATCAGTTCACGACTCACATGGTATTCGGCCAGTGAGTGCCGATGCCGCTCGGCCTCTCCATCCTGCCCGAGCGAGGCCCAGACATCGGTCACCACCAGCGCGGCACCACGCACCGCAGCACGCGGATCGTGCAATACCTCAGCACCAGGGCAGGACTGTAGCTCTTCCGCCGAGGGCTCATGGCTCTCTGGCGCAGCGATGCGCAGCTGAAAGTCGAGCAGGCGGCTGGCCTGCAACCAAGTGTTGCAGACATTGTTGCCAGCCCCTATCCAAGCCACCGTGCGCCCTTGGATCGCACCACGATGTTCGCTATAGGTCTGCAAATCCGCCAACAGCTGACAGGGGTGGGAGTGGGGGGTCAAGCCATTGATTACCGGCACTGTGGCAGCATCGGCCAAGCGCCTCAGCCAAGTATGGTCTGGGGTACGCACCACCAAAGCATCAACATAGCGCGACAGCACCCGAGCGGTATCTTCAGGAGTCTCGCCTCGCGCTAGCTGCAGCTCAGTAGCAGTTAAATACAGCGGTGTGCCGCCCAGCTCGGCGATGCCCACTTCAAAGGAAACACGGGTGCGGGTTGAGTGTTGGCTAAAGAGCATGGCCACGCTGCGTGTAACCAGCGGGCGCGGTGCCTGAGGGTTACCGCGCAAACGCTTCCACTCTTGGGCACGGGCGATCAAATGATGCAGTTCAGCCGAGCTCAAATCATCCAGCGAGAGTAAGTGACGCATGGCCGACTCGGTACTCAGCAACCGCTAAGCAATGGCACTGGAGCGCTGGTCGAGATGCTCGCGCACTAGTGCGATCACCCGCTCAGCCAGTTGTTCGCCTTCCTCGTCGCTGAGAATCAGCGGCGGCAGTAACCGTAGCACGCTACCGGCAGTGACATTGACCAGCAACCCAGCCTTGAGCGCCTGAGCGACCAGTTCCCCACAAGGCTGCTCTAGCTGCACCCCTATCATAAGACCCGAACCACGCACCTCCAACACCCCCGGGACATCGCTCAGCCCAACATGCAATGCCTCCAGCAACCGAGTCCCCAGCATCCCCGCACGCGCACACAACCCCTCCCGTTCAATGGTATCGACGACGGCGAGCGCCGCCGCACAGGCTAGTGGATTACCACCGAAAGTAGAGCCATGATCGCCAGCGGAGAACAACTCAGTGGCCGCCCCTGAGACGAGGCAGACTCCGATCGGTACACCGTTGCCCAGACCCTTGGCCGTACTCAACACATCGGGCTGCACCGCCTCGGCTTGACTGGCATACCAATAACCCGTGCGGCCATTGCCACTCTGCACTTCGTCCAGCATCAACAGCCATTGATGCTCATCGCAGATCTCACGCAAGCCCCGCAGGTAACCGACTGGCGGCACCCGTATACCGCTTTCACCCTGCACGGGCTCAACTAGCACCGCCACCACATCTGAACCCGTCGCAGCGATGCGTTTCACCGACTCAAGATCGCCAAAAGGTGCGCGCACAAAGCCTTCGACCAAAGGGCCAAACCCCGCTTGGATACGGCGTTGCCCCGATGCGCTGAGCGTTGCCAAGCTACGCCCGTGGAAGGCGTTCTCCATGACCAGAATGCGCGACTGGCGGAGTCCACGTTGCACACCGTAGCGGCGCGCCAACTTGATCGCTGCTTCATTGGCCTCAGCGCCAGAATTGCAAAAAAACGCCTGCTCCATGCCTGCGACAGCGGTCAACCGTGTGGCCAATGCCTCCTGCGCTTCAATCTGATAAAGATTAGAGCAGTGCAACAACTTGGCTGCCTGTGCACACAGTGCATCGCTCACCGCTGGATGGGCATGCCCCAAACCACAGACAGCAAGGCCACTAATGGCATCTAACCAAGCTCGGCCAGTGCTATCGTACAGCCAGACTCCGTCACCATGGCTAAAACGCACGGGCAGGCTCCCGTAGACTGGCATCAAGTGCGTTGTTGCAGATGGTGCCTGAATGGATGCGGTGTTGGAAAGAGTCACTGGACTAACGGCAACAGGTGGCAGACTAAGGGGCGATCATTCTATGCGTGTGGGAGGAAAAGGGCAACTTACAATCACGTGGATCTAATGCAAAAATTACCGATGCCGTGGTCTGAAAATGCTGCAACCGTATTTGGAAACGCCAACCAGTGCACGGCGCGCGGGATGGAGTACCGCCGACTACCCCCACTACTCACTACTATGGTTTTAAGGAAAGCCTAATTTATTGGCCGCTCGAAACAAATGTCTGTCAATAGTGTATTGCGAGCCGACGATCCAATCTGCAATCGGCAATCTCTTGCCAGAGGGGAGAGTCGGAGGATATCATATTCAGACATGCCTATATAATGTGCGCATGCCAGTTAGATGGCGTGTTGTCGGGTTTGCTGGAGGGTATCATGACGGTCGAACAACCATCGACAGCCAAGACTGCAGATGCTGAGACCATTCGACGCATTGAGCAACAGTTGCGAGATCACCCGATCTTGCTCTATATGAAAGGCTCCCCACAGCAACCCCGTTGCGGTTTTTCGGCGCGTGTCATTGAGATCCTAGTAGAGATCGGACAACGTTTTGCCTTTGTTGACATCCTCAATCATCCAGAGATCCGCCAAGTGTTGCCGCGCTTCGCCCAATGGCCCACCTTCCCCCAGCTGTGGCTCAAAGGTGAATTGATCGGCGGCTGTGACATCGTCGACGATTTACACCAAAAAGAAGAATTGCGCCCGCTGATCGAAAATTTGGCATCCGGCAGCAGCTGATAGCACCATACAGCAAGCTAACACATGGGCTTAGCCCTCTCCACTTTTAGCAATCGCACGGGTGGCTCCAGCTTGTTTAAAGCACTTGGCCACCCGCTGGCCGCCGAGTCCGCTATCCGTCTGCGCGAGCGACTTGCCGCCGCCCACCATCTTGTCGCCTACGACCCACGCGGCGTACTGCCCGAGTTTGCCGCCCTGTACCCCATGGGGGCTGCCACCCCACACCAAATATTTGTGCAGAATCTAGAACTACTGGGGCAATCCTGCCTCAATCGCGCAGTGGAGCCAGTGACGATGCTACCCGACAGCGGAGCGGACCTACTCTTTCTGCCCAGCTTCAGTGCTGCCACCGAGCTGGCATCTATACACCACTTGTTGCCACGCAACTGCGAAGTGCTGAGCCTCGATTCCATGCGCCTGCCAGAGCGAATGCTGAGTAGCCCAGACAACTACCTATCGCCACTGAACTTCGCCACTAATCTGCTGTGGTTCCGTGATCGTGACGGCGGCCATATGAGGCTGACCACTACCAATTACTGGGGTCTCCACGGTGCCGAGAACACTTGGCTGTGGTGCCGCTTGTTCGATGCCAACGGCAAAGTATTGGCCGAATTTGATCAACCTGCCGGGCAGGCGGGAGAGAGTATCGTCATCGACAGCAAGGCTGTGCGCACAACGCACAATCTCGGAGATTTCTGTGGCCAGATGTTTGTTCATGTGGTCGGAGCCGCTGGTCACGATATCGTCAAATATGCGCTGGATGACTACGGAGATACGCCCGAGCGGCTGTCCTGCACCCACGATTCCAACGCTTGGCCCGCTACATATTACGCTGGTTTGCCAGCGCCCCGAGAAGGGGAGCGCGTACTGCTGTGGGTGCAAAACTCACATCCAACGACCATCGCCCGTGGTGAGATCGGCTTCAGCCGGATGGGGCGAGATGACGATATCCGCCACTATGATGAGGAGATTCCACCCTTTGGCACCCGTGCAGTTGATGTTGGTGAACTATGGAGTGAGTTGCGCTGGCCACAACAGCTCGAAGTGCATGCGGGAAGGCATTTCGTGCGCCCGCGCTACGAAGTATTACAACTAAAAACGCAACGTCGCCATTGTAGCCATATCAATGTTGAGCGCAACGACCTGCACGCCGATGTGGCTCGGGATACAGTGACCCGCTGGGCGGGCAAGGGCTATCTGCTCCCAGCACCCGTGCTACCAGCAGCCGAGTTCCAAAGCGAGTGCCTGCCCACGCCGATGTCGCGGGCGCAGGCCGAGTTGCCAGTGCGGGCGCTGGTGTACAGCAGTGACGCACAGCTGGTGGCAGAGCACTCCCTCGGGTGCCTGTCCAGAGACCACGCCACGGTGCTGGATGTAAGCGCTGTAACCCACGAGGTCATCGGGAATACCGGTGGTCATGTCGAGCTATGCTATGACCCGACTCTGGACGGTAATGTTGACGGCTGGTTGCATGCCCTGTTCCGCTACACTTTGCGATCCAGCGGCCACACGGCCGATACCAGCTTTGGCGCTCACCTGTTCAACCATCCCGCGGTATACCGCAACGAGCCGCAATCCTACCGCAGCTCTCCACCCGGCTTGACAACCCGACTGTACCTGCGCTGCGCCCCCGCCCCAACGCAAACTTTCTGCCAATTGATCTACCCCATCAGCGAGCGTTGGCACAAATGCAGTGCCACCGACTTAGTGCTGTTTGACCCTCTCGGCTGTGAGGTGGCGCGCCACTCTCTGGAAATCCCCGCCAATGGTTCAGCTCTGCTCTGTATAGCAGAAGTATTTGGTTCCCACACGCTACAGGCGGCAGGGGAACCAGCTTGGCTCCAAGTCCGTGACACCACCTGCCGACTGTTCGGCTATCAGTGGACGCGGTCGGGCGATGCCTTCGCCCTAGACCACATGTTTGGTTTTTGAGCTAATTGCCCATACTCGTGCTGTGATCACAGCGACAACCTCCTTGTATCTTATAATGGCTCCTAATAAGAATATGGAGACGATCATCTTTAAGAGATATCTTGTACCGATTATAGGATGCCGTAACCGGACGGTTTAGGATGGAACACAGAAAATCATCTGCGAAGGTCAAGATACTGGCCATCAGCGATGGAAGGGTCGGTATCATGGCACAGGCTATCGGTTTGGCTCAAGCCGTCGCTATGGTGGCTGGGGGGCGTGCCTACCACACCACTGTGAGGCCCACATTACTCCAACGTGCGCCGACTATCCGCCGCCTACTGGCTCTACCACCCAAGTCGCTTATCCACAAACATGCCGACGCGACAATCGTGATCGGTTGCGGCAGTGCCGTAGCCCCCATTGTCACGTCTTTTGGTGCGATCACCAATACCTTCACCGCGTGGATCCAACGCCAACCGCCAGACTCGGCTCCCTTCGACGCGGTGATCGTGCCCCAGCACGACCGAGTGGCTGGCGACCATGTATTGCAAACTATTGGTGCCCTCAACTCACTGAATCCGGTAGCCATCGCTGGTCGCGGGGAATTTGCCCCCCCTCATCTGCAGGCGTTACCGCAGCCACGTCTCGCTCTATTGATCGGCGGCTCTAACCGCGCCTACCGACTGGATGCTGCGACCTGCCAAGCCCTGACGACAGAATGCCTGCGGGCGGCACGCCGAGTAGGCGGCTCAACAATGCTCACCACGTCCCGGCGCACTGGTGCAGACTGCCTAGAATATCTGCAAACTCTGCAAGCACCCGATCTCTACCAATGGCACTGGAGTCCCCAAGACCCCAACCCTTACTTGGATATCTTGGCCTTGGCCGATGTTGCCGCCGTGACCGTTGATTCGGTTAATATGATCAGCGAAGCCAGCTCCGTCAAGTTGCCAGTACTCATGTTGCCACTGCCAAACGCTCGCGGCAAGGGTGCCGCTTCGGCACAGCGACGCCTCGAAACATTCCATCACAGCATGCGGGCACGCGACCTAGCGCGTCATTGGCTCGGCTGGCTCGATCGATGGGAAGTGCCAGGACTTCACGAAACCAGACGCTCGGCTGAATGGCTGTGGCGGCACTATCTGATGAAACGCCCAGAAGCATTGCAGACCAGAACCCCATAGCCAGCTGCCGCACAGCTAGCCCTCATCATCCTTGTAAAAGTCTTCCTCGGTGAATTTTGCAAGATGCTCCAGCCACCATTGCGGCGCGCTTCCAAGCAAAGTCTGGAGATCAAAATAATCGCTCCATCGCGTAATTTTTCCATCTTGAACTCGTTGCATTGAGACAAAGGGCAACGAGACCACTTCACCCGTGTGGAAGTGCCAGTCCTCAACGTGCTCGGTCACCACATTGTCACCTTCAGCCACTACCGTCTTCAGATGGTGCACATGATCGTCAATGACACTCAGACCGATCTTCAGGCGCTTGGCGATGGCACGCGGCCCGCGAGCACCACTGTCCGGTGCCGGGACATCTTCATACAGGGCATCCTCGGAGAAAAAGGCTCCAACAGCGTCGTAGTTACGCTCTTCGTAGAGCGTCTTCCAAAACCGGATAACGAGTTCTTTGTTTTGTCGTGCATCACTCATGGCAATCCCCTGACTTGACTTAAAATTGACGCGGGCATCGACCAACCCACGCCACTGGGCTACGAGTTCCAACCATCGCATTGTAGCCATGCTACTGAGCGGGCGGTAGAGCGCACACCGTAACGTAGCTACAATAAACCCCAGGATGGGAGTACGGCGGGCAGCGCAATAATGCTTGACTATATAGCGCTGAGTAGCACCACTGGCCGCGATGAGCCCGTATTCCACCCACTGGCTCCAGCACTCAACACTGCACTGTTGCGCCGCATCGCAGAGGATGTCCCCGTCATGCACGGCCACAGCTCAGGGGCAACGGGCTAGCCCTGTGGGCACCGAGCTCCCGACACTGGTCATCGGCAATTACAACTACGCGTCATGGTCACTTCGACCATGGCTGTTCCTGCGCCACTTCGGCATAGATTTTCATACCGAGCGCATCCCGCTGTACTGCCCCGATGGCAAGGCGGCACTGGCAGCTCTGCCCTCTGGACACAAGGTGCCCATATGGCGCGACGGCACGCTCGTGGTCTGGGACTCACTGGCCATCCTTGAACAGCTCACCGAGCGCCACCCCGAGCTGGCCGCATGGCCAGCCACGAGCACAGCTCGTGCGGTGGCGCGCTCCATCTCCGCCGAGATGCACTCCTCCTTCCACCGTCTACGCCGCCAATTGCCGATGAACTGCCGCCGCGCGCCAAGCGCGGTGCCACTCAGCCCAGAAGCTAGCGCCGATGTGCAACGCATCACCTCCATCTGGAGCCATTGCCGCGAGCACTACGGGGGCGAGGGCGACTGGCTGTTCGGAGATTTCAGTATCGCCGATGCGATGTACGCCCCAGTGGCTTTGCGCTTTCATAGCTATGGTGTGGCGCTGGATGCGCCGTGCCGCGCATGGGTTGACTGTGTGCTGAGCCACCCCGCAATACAGCAGTGGTGCACCGCTGCCCGCGCCGAGACCGAGTACATTGATCTATTTGAGAAACCCTAGGCTCCTCACCCAGAACACACCCATCGCCATTGGGCGGGATAAAACGCTAATTCACACCCGGCGGCAGCGGTAGTAACCAAGTCTCACCCAACGCCAGTGTGCGGAAAGCATCGACTGGCAGCTCGGCGGCCATCGACGCTGCTGCCAAATCACGCGGCGGGGCATCGATGGGTTCAGCAGACAGCTGGAAAGTTCCCCAGTGGATGCCGATCGCACGGGAGGCTCCAACATCTTGAAATATTTTGACGGCATCCGCCGGATCGACGTGCATGGCGCGCATAAATTGGCGCGGCAGATAGGCTCCGATCGGGATCAGTGCCAAATCCGGGGAGGCGAGTCGGCGGCCAATCGTTTGGAATAGCGATGCATCGTAGCCAGTATCGCCACCAAACCACAATGTGAAGTCATCAATACGCACATGCCACGAGCTCCACAAGCGCTGATTACGATCCATCAGCATGCGCCCACCCCAATGCTGCGCTGGTGTTGCAGTCGCCACCACCTGCGCTATGCCCTGACGATGGCGGCTCTCCTGCCACCAGTCTAGCTCCACGATGCGATCCGCCGAGATGCCCGCCTTACGTAGCCATTCTGAGATGCCCAGCGGCACCAACCACAGCGGTTGATCGCCGAGGGCACGCACTGTGGCCACATCCAGATGATCGTAGTGGTCGTGTGAGATCAACACAAAGTGTGGCGGCGGCAATTCCTCCAGCGAAAGTGGCGGAGGAGCCGTGCGCTTGGGGCCAAGAAAGGGCACGGGCGAGCAACGCTCGGAGAACATTGGATCCGTTAGCAAGTTAACTCCACGGTATTGCACCAGCACTGTGGAGTGCCCGAGCCAAGTCACCTGTGGTGCCATGCCCGGAGTAGCTAGTGCCGCAGTATCCACATCATGGCGCGGCAACAGCTGCTCCTGCCCCTCCCATGAGGCAAAGTTTTTGCGCTCGCGCCACCAGACCTTGGTTCCGTCCCAGAGCCGCCGTCGCGAATCCGACCCAGCAACATTCAGCGCCCCCGGGTCGGCATCGTGTTGGCGCAAATTACGGTAGCCACCCTCGGGACGATGGTGTGCTGGCACGACGCCCTCAGCCTCCGCCCGGCTGATCAGCATCGGCATGACCAACCCACACCACAGCCCACACAGTGCGAACGGTAGCGCCCAGCGCTCAAACATGGTCGCTGGGAGCGCACTGTTGAGGAACACCATAGGCTTGATGCCATTGGTTGGCTATATGGCAAAACAGTGTGGCGCTACGCTGTGCATCGTAGTCGGCGCTGTGCGCCGCACGCTCATCAAAGGCGAGGTTGAGAGCGGCACAGGCACGCGCCAACACCGTCTGTCCAACGGCCAGACCGCCCAACGTGGCGGTGTCGAAAACAGAAAATGGGTGAAAGGGATTTCGCTTGACTCCGGCGCGCTCGACGGCGGCCAGCATGAATTTGTGATCAAAATGCGCGTTGTGGCCGACCAATACCGCTCGGCTACAGCGCTCGGTGCGCAACGCTCGCCGCACGATGCTAAACAGCTCGGACAACACCTCCAACTCATCTCTGGCTCCGCGTGAGTTGTCGGTCGGATCAATACCATTGATGGCCAACGCACTGGCATCCAGCTCGGCTCCGTCAAAAGGGCTCACTGGAAAAGCCACCGTCTCCCGCACCTCCAACGAGCCATCTTCCTCCATGCCAATAATCACCATAGCGATTTCCAACAAGGGGTGACGGCGCGGATCAGTGCCGCCAGTCTCCACATCAATAGCGATCGGTAAAAAACTGCGAAAACGCAACGCCATGCTCGGCTCCTCGCCGTTCACACCAGCGGCTCTGCCCGCCACGCCAACACCTCGCCAGCCGCCAACGGCACCAGCTCCTCACCCGCCATGTCCAATGTGGCCGGCAGCTGCCAGCGCTGGCGACGCAATTCCATGTACTTAGTGTTCTGGGGCAGGCCGTAAAAATCAGCACCACGACGGCTGGCGAAATCCTCAAGCCGATCCAGTACCCCCGCCTGCTCGAATACGATGGCATAGAGCTCCAGTGCCGCTGGGGCGGTATAGCAACCCGCACAGCCACAAGCCGACTCCTTATCGCCGCGCCGGTGCGGCGCGGAATAGGTGCCGAGGAAGAACTTCCGATCAGTGCCCGTGGCAGCGGCAACCAGCGCACAGCGATCTTCCTCGCGTTTGAGTAGCGGGCGGCAGAAATAGTGTGCTCGCAAGTCGCCGCCGAGCAACGCATTGCGGTTGTGCAACAAGTGGTGCGCCGTGATAGTGGCAGCCAGCGTCGGCGGGCCCGTGCGCACAAAGTCGACCGCGCAGGCCGTAGAGATATGCTCGACGACGATGCGTAACGATGGGAAGTCCCGCAGCACACAGCTCAGCTCTTGCTCAATAAAATGCTGCTCGCGATCAAAAGCATCGACCTCAGGCAACGGCGATTCAGCATGCACCGACAGTATCATCCCTTCCTCCTGCATCGCCTCAAGCACTGGATAGATAGACTCTGTGCGGCGCACACCCGCAGCGGCACCGGTGGTGATGCCAGCGGGATACCATTTGACCGCCTGAATCAAACCGCTCTCGCAGGCGAGGGCAATCTCCGACACCGGGGTCTGCTCACTGAGATAGAGTGTCATAAGCGGCTCAAAATCAAGGCCGTGCGCCACCTCTAAGATGCGCTCCCGATAGCTGCGAGCCAAAGCCGTCGTCGCCACAGGTGGCTCCAAATTGGGCATCACCAAGGCACGAGCAAAACAGCGGGCGGCATCGGGCACCGTGCGCCATAACACCTCGCCATCACGCAGGTGCAAGTGCCAGTCGTCCGGGCGGATCAGGCGGATAGCATCGCTCATGGCTAGGCAGATTACCATATAGTCAAATATCACCTATCATCATCGCCACCTCCAACCATCCACAACCTCGCTTAGCACCGCCAGTCGAAACACCATCAGCCCATGCCCACATCCTCCCCACGCAAAGTTGTACTCGCCTATTCTGGCGGCCTAGATACCGCCGTGATCCTGCGCTGGTTACAGCAGGAGTACAGTGCCGAGGTCATCACCTTCACCGCTGATATCGGCCAGGGTGAGGAAACCGAAAATGCCCGCCACCGAGCTGAATCGATGGGCGTGACCAGCATCTACATCGAAGATCTGCGCGAAGAATTCGTTCGCGACTTCGTGTTCCCCATGTTGCGCGCCAACACCATTTACGAGGGCGAATATCTACTCGGCACCGCCATCGCACGGCCTCTGATCGCCCGCCGCTTAGTCGAGATCGCCCGTCTTGAAGGAGCCGATGCCATCGCCCACGGTGCCACTGGCAAAGGCAACGACCAAATCCGCTTCGAGCTGGGTGTGGCGGCGCTGGCACCCGATTTGCACGTGGTGGCGCCGTGGCGCGAATGGCAGATTCGCTCCCGCGATCAATTGCTGGAGTACTGTGCGCAACACAACATCACCGTAGCGGCACGGCCATCTGGCAAGGCTCCATATTCGATGGATGCCAATCTGTTGCATGTGTCCTATGAAGGTGGGGAATTGGAGGATCCATGGCAAACACCACCAGCGCAGATGTGGCAACGCACCAAAGCGCCGGAGGAGGCTCCGGCAGAGGCCTTGGAATTGGAAGTCAATTTCCAAGGCGGCGACCCGGTAGCGATCGACGACGAGACCTTGTCACCCGCCACCCTGCTAGAGCGCCTCAACCAGCTGGGCGGCGAGCACGGCATCGGTCGCGTCGACTTGGTGGAAAACCGCTACTTGGGCATCAAATCACGCGGTTGCTATGAGACCCCGGGTGGCACACTATTACTGCGTGCACGGCGTGCGGTGGAATCGTTGACACTAGATCGTCAAGCGGCGCATCTAAAGGATGAATTGATGCCGCGCTACGCTGAATTAATCTACAACGGCTACTGGTGGTCGCCAGAGCGACGCATGCTACAGGCAGCGATTGACAACTCACAGACCATGGTGAACGGCACAGCACGCCTACGACTGTACCGAGGCGGAGTACAAGTGGTGGGGCGCCGCTCGCCACAGAGCCTCTACGACAAGCGCTTAGCAACTTTTGGTGATGATCAAGACGGCTACAACCAACGCGATGCCAGCGGCTTCATTCAGCTGTCCAGACTGCGCCTGCGGGCGGCGGCGCGGCAGGGAGATTGAATAAGGGAAGTCTGCTGTATTGACCGATCAAGGCAAACAACAGATAAATAATGCATTGCAAGCCTGCGATATTCAGTGTGGAATCTTCAACTGATGGTAGCTAGAGAGCACTTCTTGCAGACTTTGCCTAACAAGTTTTAACAATTTGTCGTAACGAATTTCATTCCTTATACAGAAATTTTTGGTATTACAACTAAAGATAAGCATACTGATACTAGTACAGGCTACGAGAACCGTATAGTAAGTAGGATTAGAATTTATTTCTTCGGTTACACTGATGTCCTACATTTTTAATCTAGTAGGTCATAAGTGAATCGTCCGGATGGTCTTTGGATAAGGCATACATGTTACTAAAGGAATAGGCTAGGATCGCCCTTCGGTCGGATCGTCCTCCGGTCAAGTGGAGGTGCGCGAGGTCATTTCTTGCATGTAAGATAGAGGTTCGAATCCTCTTCCGGATCCCTAACTAGTGTTAGTAATCTAGCGACTGCGCTATCTAGCATGTCATTCATCCCGCAACAACCAGCGCTCGGGCGAGGCTTCTAGCGCGGTGATCTCCGCTGCTGCATCCAGCCACAGTGTGTGGCGACCCGTGCCGCGCACGATGGCCGGTGCGGAAGGCGGCGGCTCAAAGCCTAGATAGCGATCCTGCGCTGCGCCTAAGTCAGCAAAAAAACCAAAACTGGGGTTATCTTGATCGCTGATGCCACGCCGTGCGGTGCGATTTTGGTAGCTGTCGGCTCCATCTCCATCAATGAATAGCGCCACACTCCCCACGGCAGCCGCCCCTTGAGAGAAATGTAGGGGTCGGCGACCATAGCGGTCATCGCCACGGCGATCGATGAATAACGCCGCGCTGTGATCCCAGGCGGCGGCCTGCACTACACCAGCAAAAGTGGAGCGATAGCTGTCGTCGCCGCCGTCCTCAAGCATGGCTCCCAGCGCATCGTGGGCGGCGCTCCCCTGACCATAGCGAGAAGCCGTGTAACTGTCGTCCTCATCGCCGCCTTGGAGCAATGCCCCCAAGGCGTAGTAATAGCCTGTACCCTGAGCAAAGTTGCCCGCCTGAAAATGGTCACTCCCCCCTTCGTCCTGTAGCAGACCGATGCCACCCGCTGCGTGAAAGCGCAAGCCGATGCCCAAGCCCTGGCCAGAGCCCCGAAATATCCCGCCCGTGCCGTAGGAACTGAGTTCGCGACCGCCGCAAAAATAGTGGTCATCACCCGCTTTGTCCAACAACAGGCCAACGGCGCGGGGACCGCCCACGCCCTGGGCAAACTGGTCACCGTGATAGCGGTCGTCACCGCCGCCGTCGATCAGGGCGGCGAGGCCGAAAAAGGCCGCACCCTGCAGCTGCTCTTGGCCGCTGTACTCATCGTCTCCCGCCCAATCGATGAGCAGGGCTCCGCCGCCAACCGTAGCCCCTTGGGCAAAACGCGCCGCCAAGTAGCGGTCGTTACCTGCTAAGTCCAACACCAAAGCCACCCCCAGCAACGCTCCCGCCTGAGCAAAATCGGCGGTGGCACTGTACTCGTCATCTCCCGCTAAATCGATGATGGCAGAGAGGGCTTGCTCACCGTCCACCCGCCCAACTTGATGCAGGTAGACATCGTCTCCACCCAAATCGATAACTAAGGCAAAGCGCCCGGTATAGCGGTTCTCAGCGCGCCCGCCAACGACAATACGACCAGCGCTGGTGGTGGCGACATACAGCAGCTCACCAGACGCGCCCGGTACGGCTTCGCGCAACGGCTCGGCATCTGCCAATGCAGTGGCGAGGCGCTGCAAGGGGGCGGTGTCAGCCAGCTGAGCGAGCCATAACAGTGCGCTGGCCATTGCTTCCTCGTCGATCTGCGCCAACAGAGCCAGCAGCTCCGCCGTGTGCTGTTGTGCGGACAGATCATCGCCCCGATGCAGGTAGTAGCTGTCAGACAACCCGGCAAACAGGGTCGGCACCGCTTCGCGCAGCTCACTTAAATCCTCAGTTCCCAGGCCCGCCAATGCCCGCTGACGCTCGCTCCTGGCTCGCTCAAGCAACC
>JABABF010000142.1 GCA_014238345.1 Gammaproteobacteria bacterium | reverse complement strand
GGGGGCGATGCGACCTCCCCGGTGGTTGTCGTCGCCGCCCGCGTGGGTCCATAGCCGCAGCCCGCTCCGTCCACTGTCGCCACGCCCAATGCCTGCAAACGGGGAACCAGCTGTGTCCCCAGCCGCTCGGCGAACCAGTTGTGGAAGGGCTCCAACTCCGGATAGTGCTCGCAACAGTTGTGCACATAGCGCAACACCCGTGGCAGGTCGCCCAAGTAGCGTGCCTTGCCGTCTCGCAACCACAGTCGGGCGAAGATGCCCAATACCTTGAGATGTCGCTGCAGGCCGGACAAGTCAAAGTCGCGCAGGAAGCGCTCGCTGTCGTCCTCGTCGCTCAGAATGCCAGCTGCCACGGCTTGACTGCGGTAGTTCTCCACCCAGCGCTCCACCAGTACCCGCTCCCAAGCGATGTAGCAGTCTTTGAGCAGTGAGGCCACATCGTAGGCGACCGGTCCCCAGACGGCATCTTGGAAATCGATCACCCCTAAGCGCCCGTCCTCCGTGGGCATCAGGTTGCGTGCATGGTAGTCGCGGTGAACGCACACAGTGGGTTGAGCTAGCATGTTCTCTATCAGCAGCTCGAACACCCCGCGCAGTAGCCGCTCGTCTCGGGCACGCAGTTCCAGCTCCAGTAATTCACTGACGAACCAGCGCCCGAACAGCCCGAGTTCCTCCTCTAATAGCTGTCTGCTGTAGTGCGGCAGGCGGTACCCAGCGGCCTCACGCGGGCATTGCTGAATCTGTAGCAAAGTCTGTAGCGCCTGCTGGTACAGTGCCTCGACCACTGCCGTATCGCCGCCTTCAAGGCGCGCCAAGAGCAAGGTATCGCCGAAATCTTCCAGTAACAGGTAGCCCTGCTTGATATCAATCGCATGCAGGGCGGGTACGGTGATGCCGCCAGCTGCCAGCCGTTGCTGCACGGCTACGAAGGCGGCGCTGTCCTCGTGCTCTGGCGGTGCGTACACGGCCAGCAAACCGCTCGCCGGTGGGGTCAGCAGGCGGAAATAGCGGCGAGAACTGGCATCGCCGCCCACTTCCTGCCACTTGGGCGATGCCCCGCCCAGTTGCGCTGCGCACCAGCGTCTCAAGTCATCCACACCACCCTCTTCGGTGGGCACTTACTGCCGCTATTCTGTACCATGTGCACAAGTGCTAGGCGCATCGCCACCGCCGTAGCGGCGACAGACCCCTTGGCGGAAGAAGGAGGACAGCCATGTCAGAGCGAGCGGCGGCGGCGCAGGTGGCGGGCGGCGGCGAGTGGTTTGGTCACCCACGGGGGCTGTATGTGCTGTTTGCTACCGAGATGTGGGAGCGCTTTAGCTACTACGGTATGCGCGCCCTGTTGGTACTCTATCTCACGCGCCATTTTCTGTTTGACGATGCGATGGCGGCGCACAGCTACGGTGCCTATGCGGGCTTGGTCTACGCCCTGCCCGTGGTCGGTGGGCTGATTGCCGACCGTTGGCTGGGTCTGCGCCGAGCGGTGATCTTCGGTGGTGTGCTGCTGTGCTTGGGGCATTTGGCGATGGCCTGGGAGGGCTCCCCGGCGCGGCTACTCAATGACGGCACACTGTGGCGCGATGACTTCGGGCTCAGCATGACTTTCTTGGCGATGGCCATGATCGCTGTTGGGGTTGGTTTCCTCAAGCCCAATATCTCCTCATTGGTCGGTCGTCTCTACGCCCCCGGCGACCCGCGCTGCGACAGCGGCTTTACCATCTTCTATATGGGCATCAATTTGGGTGCGGCGCTGGCCACGCTGTTGGTCGGCTGGGTCGGTGAGGTCTGGGGTTGGTCGTGGGGCTTCGGTTTGGCAGGGGTGGGGATGTTGCTGGGCTTGGGCACCTTTGTCTGGGGGCAGCGCTACTTGCACGGCCTAGCCGAGGCTCCAGACCCGGCTTGGCTAGCACAGCGCCGCTACGGACTGTGTCGCGAGCATTGGATCTATCTCGCCGCCATCGTGGCGGTGTTGCTGAGCCAGCAGGGACTGAGTCACTACCAGTGGGTCGGCGGTGCGTTGCTGGTTGCTTTCTTGGGGATCTATCTCTTCTGGGGCTGGTTTTGCCTGCGTTTGGCTAGCATTGCCGAGCGACGTCATGTGCTGTTAGTCATCATTTTGACTTTCTGCTCAGTGTTGTTCTGGGCACTGTTTGAGCAGGCTGGCAGCTCAATGACGCTGTTCGCCGACCGCGCTGTAGATCGACAACTGGGTGGTTTTGAGCTGCGTGCCTCGCAAATTCAAGCGCTGAACCCGATTTTTATTCTGCTACTCGGCCCGCTCTTCGCCTGGTTGTGGCCAGCGTTGCGTGCACGCGGCCTGCTCCCGGGTTATGCCGCCCGTTTTGGCCTTGGCATCACCCAAGCAGGCCTCGGCTTTGCGGTGTTGGCCATCGGCATCAGCCTTGGTGTCGACGACGCGAAGACGGCGCTGATATGGTTGGTGCTGGCCTATCTGTTGCACACCACTGGCGAGTTATGTCTGTCGCCGGTCGGCCTGTCGATGGTCACCCAGCTGAGTCCAGTGCGGCTGGTGGGGACGATGATGGGCACTTGGTTTCTGGCGGTGGCCTCGGCCAGTTATATTGGCGGCCTGTTAGCGGCGCTGGTCGATAGTTCAGCGGCCTCACAGGCGGCGGCTGGGGCGGCCTATGGCGCGCTATTTGCCACGCTGGGCAAGATGGGGCTCGGCATCGGTCTCTTGGTATTGTTGGCCAGCCCTTGGCTACATCGATTGGAGCGCGATTGAGCGGCGCGGTCTGGCTTCAATCGTTTGTTAGCGCTGGCCAGACGATGGCTCAACCGATCGATTGGCACGGGCGCCAAAATGCCATGCTGTTGTCACGCATTCTGCTGACCGCCGCCTTGCTGTGCCTGGGTGCACCAGCCATTGTGAGCGGGCAAACGGCGCCGCCCGACTCTAGCCCGCTCTCAACCGCTCCCGTTGATGCTGGTTGTGCCCCCGTTGTATCCCCCTATTGGCAGCTGCAGCTCGACCGCCACTGCTGTGGTTTCTTCGCGCCGCCGTTACTGGATGAACTTGAGGGGGCGCAAATCCGCGCTCGCGCTCCCCACAGCATCCTGCGCGCCGATGGCGAGACCCGTCTCAGCGGCGGGGCTGACATCGAGCTGGGTCAGCTGCGCCTGCATGCTACTGAAGTGGTACTTGATGCCCAGGGTCAGCGCGCCACGCTGAGCGGTGCGGTGCGTGTCAAGAGCCCGCAGGCCGCATTCACTGCTACCGAGGCGGTACTCGACCAGCGTAGCCGTCAAGTCGATCTGCGCCAGCTTCACTATGTGCTGTTTGAGCAACAGGCGCATGGCCGCGCCGAGCGCGCACAGTGGTTAGGCGAGCAGCTCAGCCTAGATAAGGCGAGCTTCAGCCTCTGCCCGCCGGGTCGCAGTGGCTGGCATTTCGAGGTGGAGCGCCTGCATGTCGATCGTGAGCGCGGCTATGTGGCGATGCGCGATGCGCGGCTCTACTTGGGGCGCTGGCCGGTGCTGCGCCTGCCAGCCTGGTGGCTACCCATTGGTCGTCGACGCAGTGGTTTGTTGCCGCCGGAAATCGGCTATTCCAGCGATGGTGGGGCGCTGTGGTATCAGCCCTTGTATCTGAACTTGGCACCTAACTACGATGCCACGCTGGCGCTGGCTGCAATGACGCGGCGCGGGGTGCTACTGGGAGCCGAGCTGCGCCGCCTAGATACCTGGGGCACTTGGCAGGCGGAGGCGAGTTTTCTGCCCGATGACCGTGTGCTCGGCACGCGGCGCTGGTACTACCGGATTGATCATCAGGGTGGCATCGGTGCGTGGCAGTCCGAGATCGATGTCGC
This sequence comes from Gammaproteobacteria bacterium, assembly GCA_014238345.1. Classification (GTDB taxonomy): domain Bacteria; phylum Pseudomonadota; class Gammaproteobacteria; order JABABF01; family JABABF01; genus JABABF01. Next base: position 2,597 of record JABABF010000142.1, on the reverse strand, counting down.
CCGTGTCAGCGATCGGCGCTATTTCAGCGATTTGAGCTATCTGTCGTCTGGAGTGGACGAGTACCGCCACGCCCTGCCGCAGCGCCTGCAATTACAACACAACGGTCGTGCACATCACTTCGCTGTCGGCTGGGAGCGCTATCAGAGTCTCGACCCGGGTCTGGTTGAGGGGGGTTATTGGCGCGAACCGTGGCTGGTTGCCAGCACTCAGCTCGGCACCCCGGGAGACGGGCCAGCGCTGGCTCTGGCGCTGGATTACGCTCACTTCAGCCACGCCGAGCGGACCTTAGGTGACGGTGGTCGACTGCACACAAGCCTAGAGCTGGATTGGACACAGCGGTGGGGGGCGCTGAACTGGCGCCCATGGCTGCGTTTTGAGCAGCTGTGGCATGAGGGATACGGCAGCTTGGCGGCTCCGTCGGCGGGACTCGACCTAGAGTGGTCGGCCATGCGGCAGTTGGCGGCTGAGGGGGCGATACGGCGCTTGCGCTATCGTCTGCGTTACCAGTACACTGACCACCGCAGGCAGGCCAGTCGGCCGATTTACGACAGTCAAGCGCTGCGCTTCGACCGCCACCAGCTGCTACGCAACACCCGTTTCAGCGGCCACGATCGCATCGCCGATGCCAATCGACTGTCGTTGGAGGCCAGCGCCGAGTGGCGGTGGCCAGCGCAGGATGCCGAGCTACGGCTTAGCCTCGGGCAGATCTACCACTTTGCCGACCGACAGGTGGCGCTGGTAGAGGGCTTGGGAGCCGATGTCGCTGTGCGCTCGCCGCTAGCCATTGGCATCGGTGCCCGTGTTGCTCCTTGGTCGCTGGGCTTAGACTTGGCCTGGGATGAGCGTGCTGGGCGCTTGGATTTGGCGGATTTAGATCTGGCGTGGCGCTCGGTGGGTGGCGGCGCCGAACTCGCTGCTCAGTGGTACTTCGCCCGTGGCGAGGAAACCTCTGGGCAGCAGGTGGGACTGAGAGCCCAACTGCCGCTCGGCACGCGTTGGCAGGGGCATGGTACGTGGCGCGGCAACCTTGATGACGGGGAGCTAATTGACTTGGAACTGGGGCTGGACTACCGTAGTTGTTGCTGGGGCGTGGGTGTGGGTTTTCGGCGCAGTCTGAGAGAGGAGTCTCATCATGAGGGAGAGCTATTGTTGAATTTTCATTTTGGCGGTTCGCCACCGCCTTCTGCAGAGCGCTCGGTGGTGTCTCGCCATGAGTAGACCCCCACTCTTGTGCGCTCTTTTGTTATCGGTGCTGTGTTGCGCCGCTGCATTGGCCGCGCCGCCAGCGCGAGCCGAGGTGAAATTACTCGATCGCATTTTGGCAGTGGCTGGCGACGAGAGCGTTTTGCTCAGTGAATTCAATACCCGCTACGCTATGCTGAACCAGCGTTTGCAACAGAGTGATCAGCCTCCGCCCACCGCAGAGCTACGCCGCCAGTTGCTTGATCAGATGGTGCTGGAGCGCCTGCAGCTGCAAAGTGCCGCCCGCTCCAGCATCCACATCAGTGACCGCGAACTAAATGTCGCTCTGAGCCGTATTGCCGCCGATCAGGGTCTCGACCTTGAGGGCATGATTGATCAGCTAGATCGCGAGGGCGGAGATTATGTTGCAATGCGCCAGCAGCTGCGCGAGCAGATGGCTATTGAGCGTGTGCAGGCGATTAATGTGCGCCGTCGCGCTCAGCTGAGCAGCGACGAGCTACAGGCCTACCTTGATTCGCCTGCTGGTGCCCAGTTGCGGGAGCGGCGCTATCACTTATTGCAGCTCAGTGCACCGCTGGATGCCGATGCCTCAGCTGGGAGCAAGATGGAAGCGCGCGCGCTGCTGCAAAGGGTGCGTAGTCGCGCTCAGCAAAGTGATCTGCTGCGCGCTGCCGAGGGAGAGTCTGCGTTGCGGGTGACAGACTTGCAATGGCGCAGCCGCGCTGAGCTGCCCTATCTCTTCGAGAGCGTGGTGGCAGGGCTGGACATCGGCGAGATCGTCGGTCCAGTGCACAACGACAGCGGCTTGCACATGATTCAGCTGATAGGTCGGCGCGGTCATGGCGAGATGGTGCCCGAGCTGCGGGTGCGGCATCTCTTGCTACAGCCATCAGAACTGCGCAATGCCGCCGAGACCCGCGCCGAGTTGGTGGAGCTGCGCCGTCGCCTGCTCGCGGGCGAGGACTTTGCCGTATTGGCTCAGCAATACTCTGAGGATGCCCACTCACGACCCAGTGGTGGCGAGCTAGGCTGGTTGCGCGCACGGCAAGTCGTGCCGCGCTTTGCTGCGGCGATGCTGGCGCAAGAGACGGGTACATTGAGCGAGATTGTCGAGAGTACACACGGTTTCCATCTGCTGAAAGTGCTGGAGCGGCGTCAGATCGATGTGACCGAAGAAGAGGTGCGTCGTCGGGCGGCAGAGCTGCTCTACCAGCGGCGCTACCCCGTAGAGCTCAAGGCTTGGCTAGATGAATTGCGCGACCGTTCCTATGTTGAAATCCGCTGGTGAACGCCCGGCCGGCGCGCCTCGCGCTGACACCTGGCGAACCAGCGGGCATTGGGCCGGACTTAGTGGTACTGCTGGCTCAGCGCGAGCGGGTGGCCGAGTTGGTGG
>JABABF010000141.1 GCA_014238345.1 Gammaproteobacteria bacterium | reverse complement strand
TGGTCGAAGATTTGGTGGAGAAGACGTTGGCACCGATGCGCACGGCATTGGAGGATGCCAAGCTGGATGCGGGAGATATCTCCGAGATCCTGCTGGTTGGTGGGCAGACCCGGATGCCGTTGGTACGCGAGACCGTCAAGAAGTTCTTCGGCAAGGAGCCGCGCAAGGATATCAATCCGGATGAGGCAGTGGCGATGGGTGCGGCGATCCAAGGTGCCGTACTTGCTGGCGATGTCACCGATGTGCTGTTGCTTGATGTGACACCACTGACGCTGGGCATTGAGACTTTAGGTGGGGTGATGACACCGCTGATTGAGAAAAACACGACTATCCCGACTCGCAAATCGCAGACTTTTTCCACTGCTGATGACAATCAGGGCACGGTGACGGTGCATATCTGTCAAGGCGAGCGCAAGCGGGTGGCGGACAACAAATCGCTGGGGCGCTTCGATCTCTGCGACATCCCGTCAGCCCCTCGCGGCATGCCGCAGATTGAGGTGACTTTCGACATTGATGCCAACGGTATTCTCAATGTCAGCGCCAAAGAGCAGAAGAGCAACAGCGAGCAGTCGATTCGCATCAGTGGTTCCAGCGGTCTTGCAGAAGAAGAGATTGAGCGCATGGTGCGCGATGCTGAATCCAACGCTGAAGCCGATCGCCAATTTGAGCAGTTGGTGACGGCGCGCAACAATGCTGAGTCTCTAGTGCACGCCACTGGTAAGATGATGGCCGATCTTGGCGAGGCGCTGAGCGATGACGAGAAGCAACCCGTTGAAGAGGCGATGGCCGAGCTGACAAAGGCGGCGCAGGGCGAAGACCGCGAGGCCATCGAAGCGGCGGTGAAGGCACTCAGCGAGGCTGCGGCACCGCTGATGCAAAAAGCCCAAGAGCAGGCACAGGCGCAGGCCGTGGATGCCGCTGCGGGTGAAGAGGCTGCGGATGCCAGTGGTAGCACCGGTGATGAGCAGGTGGTCGATGTTGAAGTGGAGGAAGTGAGTGATGACGAACCCGCTACCGATGGCGACGACCGACCCACTGATCGACCCGCTGATGCTGATAGCACGGTAGCCTGAGGCCACAAATATTCTTCGGGTCGTTGTCGGCTCAGGCAGTGTGGTGACCTGATGGCCAAACGAGATTACTACGAGCTACTCGGCGTCCCGCGTGATGTCAATGCGGCCGACTTGAAGTCGGCGTATCGCCGTATAGCGATGCGAAATCATCCCGACCGCAATCCTGATAACCATGCCGCTGAAGAGCGTCTCAAAGATGCCAATGAGGCCTATGGTGTGCTGTCCGATGCCGAGCAACGCGGCACTTATGACCGCTTCGGTCACGATGGGTTGCGCATGGCACAACAAGGAGGCGGCGGCGGCGGTGGTGGCGGCGCTGGCATAGATGATATTTTTGGAGATATTTTTGGCAGCGTCTTTCGTGATGCCGACTTTGGTGGCACTCGGCGCCAGCCGCGTCAGCAGGGGCGCAACCTGAAGTTTTCGCTGAGATTGGATTTAGAGAAAGCGGCGGTTGGTTGTAGTGAGCGTGTGACACTGCCATCGCGCCCAGTGGTTTGCTCTGGCTGTGAAGGTAGCGGGGCGGCACCGGGGGGTGGCGGGGCAACGGATTGCCGCCATTGCGGCGGCAGTGGCGCGGTGCGCCGCACCCAAGGCATCTTCACCATGCAACAGACCTGTGGCAATTGCGGTGGCAGTGGTCTGGAGATCCGTGACCCCTGCGGCAGCTGTGCGGGCAGTGGGCGCGTTAACCAGAGCGAGACGGTGTCGGTATCGATACCAGCGGGGGTCAGCGATGGCGATGAGCTGCGTCTGCACGGCAAGGGTGAGGCGGGTGTGCGGGGGGCTCCCGCCGGGGATCTCTTCATCAAAATCCAAGAAGCACCGCATGAGATGTTTCAGCGAGAAGGAGCCCACCTGCGTTGCGAGGCGACGGTGAGTATCACCGAGGCGGCTCTGGGCAGTACGCTGGAACTGCCCATGTTGGGCGGCGGCACTGCGCGCGCCAAACTCAAGGCGGGCACCCAGAGCGGCGATGTGTTGCGCCTGCGCGGCAAGGGTGTTCGCACGTTGCGTCGTGCCACACCGGGGGATCTGCTGTGTCGGGTCATCGTTGAGGTGCCGCGTAATCTCAACGAGCAGCAACAGCAACTATTGCGAGATTTAGCAGATAGTTTGGGGCATAAGACCCACTGCCCGCAGCGCAGCTCTTGGCTCCAACGCCTCAAGCAGCATTTCGCTGCCAAGTGAGAGGCTGAGTTGCTCACTGAGATCGCTACACAGCACTGATGTTATGGAGGTCTTACTAGGGAAATCCTAATTTATTGACCGCTCGGAGCAGACCACAGATCAATAGGGTATTGGAGCCTACAGCTCAAGGTGAAATCTTTAGTTTCTAGTCGCTGGATAGTCAGTTGGACACATAATTTAGGATTTCCAGAGTAGGGTGTTTAACTTGCCCATAGTAGCTGCTATGATGGTGTCGCATAGAGTATGCCAAACGGTGGTGCAATATCCCGTTGAATCCACACTAGTTGCAACGCATCGGAGAGGCTTTAGGTGAGCGACAACGATTCTGTGTCCGCCACTTTGCGCCCGAGTGTTGGCGTGGATTCCCCCCCGTTGCGGGTGGCGCTTAGCGGAGCCGCTGGCAATATGGGGAAGGCCTTGATACGGGCTATTGTCAATGCGCCGGATGCACAGTTGGTGGCTGCACTCGGCAACCGCCATGGTATCGGCGAAGACAGTGGTTTGTGGGCGGGCATTCAAGCCACTGATGTGCCCATCACCACCACTTGGGCGCAGGCGCAGGCCGATGTACTGATCGATTTCAGTACTCCTAGTGCGTTGATGGAGCGACTTGCAGAGTGCACAGCGGCGCAGACGACGATGGTTATTTGTATGACTGGGCTGGGAGATGAGCACTTTGCCGCTATTGGCGAGGCTGCGCAGAAACTGCCGTTGATCTACGCTGCGAATGTGAGTATTGGAGCCAACTTATTGCATCAGCTGTCTGAACATGTGGGGCGCTACCTGCGAGCTGCCGAAGTGGTTGATGGTATTGAGGTGGACATTGTCGAGGAGCATTCTCGTACTAAAAGAGATCTCCCCTCAGGGACGGCGTTGCAGCTGGGCAATAGCATTTCCGAAGTGCTTTACGATCGCCCACTCATGGAAAGTGATTTGAAGCCAGCGGCGGGGTCGAGACAGCCGCGTACGGTGGCCATTCACTCCATCCGTCGGCAGGCGGTTAACTGTCGGCATCAGGTGATGTTTGCCTGGGGTGATGAAGAGATCGCTCTGCAGCATGAGGCGGATAATCGTCGGGTATTTGCCGATGGAGCACTACAAGCAGCGCGTTGGTTGCTGGATAGCCCTGCGGGTCAGTACACCATGCAGCAGGTGCTAGGTCTTGGTGCCAGCGTCGAGGTTCCCGCCGTCGACCGCGTCTAGCGGTCGGTGGTGAATCTGTGGAAATATCGCTCCCGCGACCTGCACGCTGCAACGCGTTGCGGGGCGGCATTTCGCTCCCATTGAGCATCACCTCCTTATATAGCTGTCT
>JABABF010000140.1 GCA_014238345.1 Gammaproteobacteria bacterium | reverse complement strand
ATCTCAACGGGGAGGAGTACATGCTTGTCCACCGTAAGGAGTTATGGAAGGAAGTTCGGGCCGTGATTATAGACGCGGCGCGACTAACCGGCACCGCGGAGGTGGACGAGACCTATATCGGCGGCAAGGAACACAACAAGCACGAGCGCAAGCGACAGCGCAAAGGGCGTGGCGGTGTCGGCAAGCAGGCGGCCATCGGCATGCGCGAGCGTGGCGGTCGCGCAAAGGCGAAGCCCATCGCTCGCACCGACATGACGACTATCAACCGCGAAATCGGCGGAGTGGTGGAACACGGGGCAACCGTCTACACTGACGACTTCCCTTCCTACGACCGCCTACACACCGCCTATCAGCACGGCACGGTAAAGCACTCGGCAAAGGAGTTTATTAACGGGATGGCGCACACCAACGACATTGAGAGCGTCCGGGCGGTATTGAAACGCGGCTACAATGGCGTGTATCATCATTGGAGCAAGAAACACATGCGCCGCTACATCAACGAGCTTGCGTTTCGGTTGAATGAGGGCAACAGCCAGCGCGACACGATGGACAGAATCGCCGCGCTCTGCATGGGCGCGCAAGGCAAGCGACTAACCTATGCCGCATTAATTGGAGCGAGACAATGAGCGGGGCGAGCGTTGCGGTTTTTGATGGCATTGTCGGGCCGCCATTCCCCAAAGGACGCTACGATATTCTCTACGCTGACCCGCCCTGGAAGTACAAAGGACTACAGCATAATGGCAAGGGCGGCAGTGATACCGGCGGCGCGTTGCGGCACTACCCCACCCTAGCCACAAGCGAGATGGCAAAGTGGCCGGTCGGCGACCAGTTGGCAGCCGAAAATTCCCTGCTATTCCTGTGGGCTACGAGTCCGCATTTAGACCAGGCGATTGATTTAGGCAAGGCGTGGGGGTTTAACTGGGCGACCGTCGCGTTTGTGTGGGACAAGTGCCGCACCAATCCAGGCTATTACACTCTATCGCAGTTTGAGATGTGTCTTGTATTCAAACGCGGCAAGATTCCCGGCAACCGAGGCTCCCGCCGCGTCCGGCAGTCCGTTGTTGTGGAGCGCGGTAAGCACAGCGCAAAGCCGGATGAGGTTAGAAAACGCATTGACAAGATGTTTCCCCACGCCAGCAAGTTGGAGATGTTTGCGAGGAAAAAAGCGCGTGGGTGGAAGTCGTGGGGGCTGGAATTATGAGCAGCAAGCACCTATCAAAACGGGCGAAGTGGCAAGCACTATCCACCGTTCGCGATGATGCCGAGTTCAAAGTGCGGTTCGGGTCCGACGAGTTGGCCAAGTTCACAGTGCCGACGCGCCAGGTGAGAGACGGCACCGAGAGGAGCGGTAATGCAGAGAGCACTGAAGAATTACGCAGGAATGAAGGCTCTTACCAGAATCTCTTGCGGAGTGGGTACTTTGTCGATGCTGGATACTTGCGGCTGAAATCTGACTATCACTTGCGGGCGATGGCCGCGCGTAACGACGGAGATGAGCCTGAAGCTCTCAGATGTATGAGGTTGGCTCGTGCGTGTGCAGATGGCTACGAGCAGTGCCTCAAGTACCTGGGCGACGACGGAGAACTGCTGCTGCAGAACGGGAAACGCCTGGAAGCCCCGCTCACGAGCGAGCTATCCCCAGGCGAGCATGATGCCTGGCCGAACCTGGTCGATTTTGAGCGGGGCTTCTGAGTGTGGATTTGGAATGTCGAGAAGGCAAGCCGACCTGGCCAGTGCTCGCTAACTCGAATGCGAATGTGTTGGTGCATAAGCTGAAGTCCGCATGAAGACAGGACGAGACGAACGCGGCCGAACGCCACTGGCCGTTGCCGCCATGCATGGAGACCT
>JABABF010000139.1 GCA_014238345.1 Gammaproteobacteria bacterium | reverse complement strand
GTCGGCGACACCACATTGGAGCCCGACCAGACATTCACCATCAGTGCCATGGTAGAGAATGAGGGCAGCGGGCAAGCCGGGGCGACCACCCTGCGTTTTTATTGGTCCGAGGATGTGAATATTTCGACTACTGATAACGCCTTGTGTACAGCGGGGGTGTCGGTACCCGACCTCGCTGCTGGAAATAGCAGCAATCTCAGCCAAGACTGCACGGTGCCAGCATCACAGACCATCGGAGCCACCTATTATGTGGGCGCTTGCGTAGTGACTGTGGTGGATGAATTCGATCCCACTAACAACTGCTCTGCCGGGGTTGCCGTGAGTATTCACTACTTCGATTTGAGCGTGCAGAGTGCTCCAAATGTCTCCTCTAATCTGGTGGGTTCCGGCGAGACAATCTCGCTGGATACCACGGTACAGAATAGCGGCACACAGGTAGCGCCTTCCACCACCTTGCGTTTTTATTGGTCCGAAGATACGAGCATTTCAACTGCTGACACGCCGCTGTGTCAAGCTGGCGTTACAGTGCCCGCCATCGACGCTAAATCCAATAGCGCAAGCCTCAGCCAAGACTGCTTGGTGCCGCTCTCTCAGACCCTGGGAGCCACCTATTATGTGGGCGCTTGCGTGGCGACCGCGTCCAATGAATTAGATACCGCCAACAACTGCTCACTGGGAACTGCTGTGAGTATCCAAACCTTTGATTGGACCGTATTGGGCACTCTAAGCGTCAACCCTAATCGGGTCAATTCTGGCGAGACAATCCTCCTTGCTACCACGGTGCAGAATACCGGTCAGGTGGATGCACCAACGACCACTTTGGATTTTTATTGGTCCCAGGACTCAAGTATTACAACGGCTGATACGCAGCTGTGTACAGCGGGCGTTGCGGTGCCCGCCCTCGCCGCTGGAAGTAGCCAGAGCCTCAGCCAAGACTGCCCAGTACCTCCATCGCAGACCCTTGGAGCCACCTATTATGTGGGTGCTTGCGTAACCACTGCACCCAGTGAAGGAGCGGTTGGCAACAACTGCTCTGCCGGGGTTGTCGTGAGTATCCACACCTTTGATTGGGTGGTTCAGGGCGACCTAAGTGTCGACAACACGGTGGGTGCCAGCGAGACTATTAGCATTGCTACATCTGTACAACTCGCCGCAACGGTACAGAATATCGCCATGGCGGCGGCATCGTCGACCGCCTTGCGCTTTTATTGGTCCGCGGATGACAGTATTGCCACGACTGATACACCGCTGTGTACAACGGGCGCGGCGGTGCCCGCCCTCGCCGCTGGAAATAGCCAGAGCCTCAGCCAAGACTGCCCAGTGCCTCCATCGCAGACCCTTGGAGCCACCTATTATGT
>JABABF010000138.1 GCA_014238345.1 Gammaproteobacteria bacterium | reverse complement strand
GTATGTTGTTTTCTGGTGCGCTGCAACATATTCATGCTATACTAGATAGCTTGGAGAATGCCCTTTGCTTAGTGCTATATGCTATACTGCCATACAGTACAAGAGGCTCAGACGAGTCAACGGCTCGGGAGAGGACTATGAAAGACGTTGTAGGCGTTCGATGGGACTGCCAGCCGGCCTTTACATGGGTTGGCCTGCTCGTTCTATAAGCAGTTGAGTGATCCTGAGTTCAAAAAATGGTTGGGAGTCATTCTGGCGAAGGAACATTTAGTCGTCCAGTCCTTGGAGATTTCTTGCCAGAAGTGGAAAAGCAACACCACCCAATGAGTGTTAATGTAGGGTGTCCATCCCAACAGGCTTTCCAATCACGGCACCAGTGCAGCGCAGTAGCTTGCGCGAGTTGCGCGAGCGGGCTGGCGCAGGAAGGCAGTTCAGACACGTGGGGCTAAAAATAAGTCAAAGCCCCGAGGCTCAACCCCCAGGAGATCCAAGATGAAGATGAAGCACGCACAAAGCGGATTGGTTGAAGAGGTATAATACTAGGGCAAAAGAGCAGGAGAGGACGATGAAAGGTGCCCTATGGGCTTGCCTGTTGGCCTTATCGCTTTGCGGTGCTACATTGGCGGAAGCGGCGGGTGTTGTCTCGGCAGAGCAGGAGTTATGGAATGCCCTGAAAGAGGGGGACGCGGGCCGAGTTGGCCTGTTGCTGGAGGCAGGCGCAGACCCCAACGCCCAAGGCCAGACAGGCTTCACGGTGTTGATGGTGGCGGCATCGGCAGGACACGACGAACCTGTGAAGCGCCTGCTGGACGCTGGCGCGGAGGTCAACGCAGGGGACAACGTGAAAGGCCTCACGGCGTTGGCGGAGCAGCAGTTGTGGGCCGCCCTGAAAGAGGGGGACGAGAGTCGAGTTGCCCTGTGGCTGTCAGTGGGCGCGAACCCCAACATCAAGGACCAGGAGGGCTGGACAGCGTTGGCGCGAGCCGCATTGCTGGGGCATGCGGAAATTGTGAAGGCCCTGCTGGATGCGGGGGCGGAGGTGAACGCACGCTTTGATGAATTAGGGCTGTCAGCCTTAATCATCGCATCAGGCAGTCCCGTAGCAGGCAGTATAGGAGCCGTTCAGCTGCTGCTGTCCGCAGGGGCAGACCCCAATTTGCGGGGCTTTAGCGGTGTGACAGCCCTGTACTACGCTGCATCGTCCGAAATAGCCTCGCGCAAAGCCAGCAAGGTCTTCCTCCTCTTGCAGGCAGGAGCCGACCCCAACGTGCAGATCACAGGCGGCGATACTGCCCTGCTGTCAGCCGCAGGCAACGGCCACCTTGCAGTAGTGGATATCTTGCTGGAGGCGGACACGGACCTCCACATCAAGGGCGAACACGGCCATACGGCGTTAATGCGGGCGGCAGTTATGGGACATCCGCAGATAGTAGCCCATTTGCTGGATGCGGGTGTGGACGTCAGTGCCAAGGACGAATACGGCAATACAGCGTTGAT
>JABABF010000137.1 GCA_014238345.1 Gammaproteobacteria bacterium | reverse complement strand
GTTTACTGCCACCACCAACTGTTCATCTGCTAGTGCAGCACCGCGCTGTGGACCAAAATGCCTGCGCAGATGGGCTCGCAGGCGCTGAGTCGTGGCGAGTTCCTCAGACCAGCTCAGTTGCAGCTCAGCACAGCCTAACTGCTCGCGGAGCAGTGCAAAGAACAATAGCTGTAGCACGCGTTGGCACCCCTAATACACGGGGAGTGGCGAGTAAGCGCCCTCTGCCGAGCTAGTCATCATCCCGACACCAGTTGCCCGAGCGACCACCGCTTTTTGACAGTAGACGCAAATCTCCGATCACCATGCTACGATCGACTGCCTTACACATATCGTACACCGCCAAGGCTCCTACCGCAGCCGCCGTCAAGGCCTCCATCTCAACACCAGTGCGCCCTCGCAAGCGGCAAGTGGTTCTCAGGCGCAGACAGCACTCGGCCAAATCGGGAGCCACTTCAACATCAACTGATGACAGTGCTAGCGGATGGCATAGCGGCAACAAATCAGCGCAACGTTTGGCCGCTTGGATAGCGGCAATACGCGCCACAGCAGCGACATCGCCCTTGGTGTGCCCCCCCTCAACGATCAGCTGCAAGGCCTCTTCACTCAGATGGACAAGAACCTCTGCCACCGCTTCACGGCTGCTGGCCTCCTTAGCCCCAATATCGACCATATGTGCCTGTCCACGGGCATCTAGATGGCTCAGCTCAGCGGTCATCAGCTACGGTACCAAACCCTAGCACCCGAGCCGCAACGAAACACCTGCACCTCTACCATTGACCATTTACCAGTACCAGCATTCGCATTCAGCTACCCCACTGCGAGATCACGGGCGGTACTCAATGGCGCTCATATGCGGCGGCAAGTTAAAAGTGTGTCCGGGCTCCTCTACCCGCTCTGTCAGACGCCAACCCGCCGTGGTTCGCCGTAGCTTATCGACATACCAGAGTCCAAAGAAGCTCACTTGACAGCGGCTTTCGACAACCGCCCCCGCCACCCCATCGGCGACCGGCAAGGGTATATGCATCGGATTGTGGCAGATGGTTCTGGCACTGGCACGATCACCGTCTAGGTGAATACGCGATGGGCCGATCATATGCTGGTAAGACGGGAAGCCGGACAAGGCTTGCTGGAGGAACTGCTTGATTTCAGGATAGTGCCCTTTGGGGCCGCCAAAGCAAGTGTAATCAACCAGCGCATCGGGAGTGAAAATCTGATCTAATGCATCAAAGTCTCTACTATCTATGGCATGACAGTAATCAAGCATCAGATCCTGAATCTCAAGGCGATCGGCGATTTCCTGTGGTGATAAAGCCATGGTTGCATTTTCCTCCCCACTAGCTTGGCTAGTATGCAGGATAGAGTTGCCTCAGGCAAGCACCGATACACTAAAGTAGCGCACGCCCACCATTGCCAGTACACCACCCATAGCACAATGCGACTTCAACCCAGCATCTCCACACCTTATAATCCCAGTTTCTAACATCACCTGAATATGAGCATGTCCCTTTCTCCCCCAGAGCACTATCGACAAATCCTGCAACGGCTCACAGCCTCTGGAGCCCCTTTCGCTGTAGAAGAGCGCGATATTGAGGGACGTCGATTTCGTCTTTACACCAATGCCCCGTCCACGCTCGGCGAGGCACTAGACAGCGGGCGCGCCTATGGTAAGCGTACTTTCATCCACTATCAGGGCGAGAAGATCAGCTTTGAGGAGTACTTTCAGCAAGCCGAAGCGATCGCCCACCAACTGCACCATCTTCTCGATGTCAACCCCGGTGAACACGTCGTCATCGCCATGCGCAATTATCCCGAGTGGATGATCGCCTTCACTGCCATCGTCATGGCGCGCGCCGTGCCAGTTGCTATCAACAGTTGGGGCAAGGCAGAAGAATTGGAATGGGTGCTGGCCGATACCAAAGCCCGCGTGGTGTTCTGCGATACCGAGCGCCACCTCGCCCTACAAGCAGCGCTGAAACAGCTCAATGCTACGGCGATACTGGTACGTGCCCAGAGCGATGTAGCAAGCGCCGAGCACACCCTGCTGTGGCCCGATTTACTAGTGGCTGGCCACGCTCAGCCCGCCTTGGACTTAGCTCCCCCAGACAGCGAAGAGCAGGCGATAATGCTCTACACTTCGGGTACCACAGGCCACCCTCACGGTGTCATGACACGGCACCGACAAATCTGTCAGGCACTGGCCGATTTTGATTGCACTGGCGCAGCCATGGGCGAGGTCAACGGCGACATCTTGATGGCTGCTCTCGCGCGCGGTTGCGACTTCAGCACCCTGCTGGCTGTGCCTTTGTTCCATGTCAGTGGTTGCCATGCCCTGTTCCTGCGTTGCCTGCGCGGCGGCCAGCGCATCGTCATGATGTACAAGTGGGATGCCAGAGAAGCCGTGCGACTGATCGCCGAGCAACAGATCAACGTCATCAGCGTGGCACCGTTTATGGTCATGCAACTACTGGAGGAGCCGTCCTTCGCCACTATCGACAGATCCACAGTCATTTCGATTGGTTCCGGTGGCTCGGCACTGCCGCTGATGCTGCCCGACCTAATCGAGCAACTCTGTCCTGAGCAACTGCCCGGCTGTGGCTACGGCGCTACCGAAACCAACGCCGCCGCCGTATCGATGAATGGGCATCTGTTCCGCTACCGCAGCGAGGCGGCTGGACTGATCTCGCCGATTATTGATGTGGAACTGCGTACTGAGGAAGGTCAGAGCGTGGCAACGGGGGGGATCGGCGAAATCTGGGTCTACGGACCGACTGTCTCCGATGGTTACTGGCAGCAACCCGAACACACTGCGAGCTCTTTCCGCGATGGCTGGTTTCGTAGCGGCGACTTAGGGCAGTTCGACGATGAGGGCTATCTACATATCGTCGGGCGCATCAAGGAGCAAATCATCCGCGCGGGCGAGAATATCGCGCCGCTCGCTATTGAAGATCACCTGCGAGAACACCCCGCAGTAAATGATGTCGCTGTGTTTGGCCTACCCCACGATAAGCTCGGCGAAGAGGTGGCGGTACGCATCGTCACGACGGCGGGGAGCACCTGCGAAACCCAAGAACTGCGCAACTGGCTCAGCGAGCGTATCGCACACTTCAAAGTCCCAGCACACTGGCAGATAGGCTCAGAGCCGCTACCGCGCAATGCCAGCGGAAAAGTACTCAAAAAACAGCTGATGGAAGCTACTCTGAAGACAATAACAAAGACATGAGCCAAGACGACTGGCAGTCCACTCTGACAGAGTACCGATGCCGCATCGCCACAGGTCGTGCCATGGGCGGTGCCGAGCGGGTGGCAAAACGCCGCCAGCGCGGGCAAGCCAATGCCCGTGAAATTATTGAATTGCTCTGCGATGCAGGCAGTTTCCATGAGCTGGGGACACTGGCGGGCGGTTACAGCTACGATGGCAGTCCGGTGGCAGCGGCTGATGCATTGGTCGGTGGTAGCGCGACCATCGATGGGCGCCCAGTGGTGATTGGTGCCGAAGATTTCACCGTCATGGGTGGCTCCATCGGTGCCGCCACCAATGCCAAAAAAGTACGCCTCGCCAAGCTGGCGGCACAGGAAGGCATACCCTACCTGATGTTTCTTGACGGCGCTGGTGAGCGCCTCGGTAGCAAGCCAGAGCGGCGCGCCTACTCCCCCAACGACATGCAACTGGTGGCGCAGCTGTCCGGGCAGGTGCCAACCCTCGCCATCGTCATCGGCTCATCAGCGGGGCACGGAGCCATCACTGGCTTGCTGATGGATTTCGTCATCATGTTGCGCGGCAGTGTGCTATTTTCCGCCGGACCACCGCTGGTGTACGCAGCCATCGGTGAAAAACTCAGCAAAGAGGAGCTCGGCGGTGCCCAAATGCACACAGCTCAGAGCGGGGTTGCCCACAATTTGGTAGAAGATGTTGACGAGGCCTGTCAACTGGTGCGCCACTGGCTCTCCTTCTTGCCAAGTAGTGCTAGAGAGCGTCCGCCAGCGGCGCGTGGCGGCAATATCAAACGCGGTCCCAGAGCGCTGGAAGATATCCTCGATCTCATACCGAAGTCTGGCGAAGAGGGCTATGACATCATCACTGTGATCAAGGCATTGATCGACGCACCAGAGGAGTGGCTACAATTCCAGCCCGACTTTGGGCAGGCCATCGTCTGCGGCATGGCTCGGCTCGGCGGGCACAGCGTAGCGATCATCTCCAATCAGCCACTGGCTCAGGCCGGAGCCATCACACGAGAATCCGCCGATAAAGCCACGCATTTTATAAAAATCTGCGATGCCTACCATCTGCCATTGATTTTCTTGGCCGACAATCCCGGCGTGATGTCGGGGAGCCAAGCCGAGCGCGCCGGTACCCTGCGAGCGGCTGCGGCGATGTACGCCGCACAGTGCCGCTACCGAGGTGTCAAACTGCATGTGACTTTGCGCAAGGCTTTCGGCTTTGGCAGCTCACTGATGGGGATGAACCCCTTTGACCGACAAACTGTCTCCTATGCACTGCCGGGTATCTCGCTGGGAGCCATGCCAGCCAGCAGCGGTAGCGATGCGGCTCACTTGGATGCCAACGCACGCCAAGCAGCTGCGGTGGCGCAAGATCAGAGTGGCTGGATCGCTGGAGACAACCTGGCCTTCGACGAAATCATCGAACCCACCGAGCTGCGCAATGCGCTGTTGCGCGGGATGTTGCTGAGCGCCAGACGACGGGCACTGGCTCCGCAACCAGGGCCGGGGGTCTTGCCCTGAACAGCACAACCCAGACGACAAGGCTTGGTGTGCTGTTCGTCTGCCTCGGCAACATCTGCCGCTCACCCAGTGCCGAGGGCATCTTCCACCAGCGCGCCACACAGCGTGGGCTGGTAGAGCAGCTACACATAGACTCCTGCGGCACTGCCGCATTTAACCAAGGTAACGAAGCTGACCCACGTGCACTGGCCGCCTGTAAGCACCGTGGCTACGACCTCAGCGGACACCGAGCCCGGCAAATTACCGATGCGGATTTTGCGCACTTCGACTACCTACTCGGCATGGATCAACAAAACCTCAGCTCACTGCAGGCGTGGCAACCCGCCGATTTTGACGGCACCATCGCCCTGTTGCGCAGCTATGAAGCGCAGGCTGGCGGCAGTCGCCAAATCGGCGACCCCTACTACCAAGAGGGCGACATTTTCGACGAGATGGTGAGTCTGCTAGAGCGCTGCTGCGATGGCCTGCTAGATCACTTGCAGACACGGCTTGAGCAGTAGGAGCCATGCAGTGCACTCGGCGGAGCCCACACTGGGTGCTCACTGCGCCCAGCACACATCGGCACAGTGATAATAACGAGTGATAGCCACCACAACGAGGCTCCAGCATGAAATTTGTACTCTCTACCTTTATGACTCCAGTCACAGAACTCCCCGCGCTGGCTCCCGTAGCCGAGCAGAGCGGCTGGGCGGCCATCTCTTTCTCAGACCATATCATCCACCCAGAAAGCCTCTCGACACCCTATCCCTACACCGAGGATGGCGCACGGCGCTGGGAGGCATTCACCGACTGGCCCGACCCGCTGGTGATGATTGGTGCTCTGGCCACCGTAACCAAGCGCCTGCGCTTCACCAACAACGCCTTTGTATTGCCGATACGCAACCCCTTCCTCGTTGCCAAAGCCTTATCGACCCTCGCTGTGCTATCGGACAATCGACTGACTCTGACCCTTGGTGTCGGCTGGAGCAAAGATGAGTTTGGGTTGATGGGGCAGGACTTCCACACCCGTGGGCGGCGCACCGACGAGATGATTGAGGTGATGCGCAAACTGTGGAGTGGTGATATGGTCTCACACGAGGGACGTTATTACAGCTTCCCCCGCTTGGAGATGAGCCCTGCACCGAGCGAGCCGATACCGATCTGGGTCGGCGGCATCTCGGCAGCGGCCCTGAGCCGCGCCGCACGGCTCGGCGATGGCTGGCTCAGCGACTGGCAGAGCAGCGAGGAGATACTCAGTAGCATTGCCAGTGTGCGCCGCCAACGGCTAGAGCTGGGGCGCAGTGCAGACTTCGATGTCATGGCGACACCCAATGATGCTTTTGATGTAGAGGGATATCAGCGCTTAGAGGCTGGCGGTGTGACACACCTCCTATTCCAACCCTACGCCCACGATGCCCCGCTGGAGGAAAAGCAGGAATCACTGCGGGAGTTTGGGGAAGAGGTGATCGGAAAATTTTGATGGGTGGGGGGAGGCGCAACGGCGTCCGTTGTATTCTCTATCAGCAGACATCGAAAGCCATCACCAACACTCAAATAATCCGCCCGATTTTTCTGCCTACTGGCCTACTTTAGAGGCTCCTAGCTGACATTAAAAATTGAGGTCTCTGTTGTCATCTAAGCAAGGTCTGCATCATGTACTCTACCGACTCTCTGGTGGTCAGAGATTGAAGATTGCTCACTATCACGATTGATCTGTTGTCTGCTCTGAACGGCTAGGTGGGAAGTTGAGCCTTCACTGCAACCAACAAGTCGCAGAGTACATCCACTCCTCCGCTCAGCGTACTCAGGCACAGCCTGTCAGCAACCGAACCACGTGTGCTGAGCAGTTTGGTCGCCACCTCATCCGGGTCACCACTGAGTGCCACCGCATCAAGCAGCTCGTCGTCGATTAAGGCCGCCATATTTGCCCAATCTCCAGCGCGCGTTAGTTCGCGTAGCCGTGGCTGTAGCTCGCCCTGCCCCATGCAATCCAATACGGGACGGTAAGCCGGGGTCGAGCCATAGAAGGCCACCTGTGCACGCGCCATTTCACGCGCCTGATGCAGTTCGTTGGCATCGCGCCCCACCGCCACCATCACTTGACAACAGCGCTGTAGCTGCTGAGTGGTGCGCCCAGATTGCGCCAGACCACGCTCCAAGGCCACCCGTGTCAATTTGCTCAGACTCTGCTCCGAGTGTAGCGGGTGGATCAAAAATCCATCGGCCACCGAGGCCGCCATCGCCGTCATGGCTGGGCCGACGCCGGCAAGGAAAACAGGTGGTCGCCCATGCGGGTTCGGTCCCGGGTTGAACAGCGGTGGCATCAGCGTGTGGGAGTAGAATTCGCCGCGAAATTCCAGCGCTCCACCCTGCTCCCAACAATCCCAAATGGCATGGAGAGCCTGCACCATCTCCCGCATCCGCGCCACGGGTTGGGACCATGGCATACCAAAGCGCCGCTCTATGTGCGGCTTGATCTGGCTTCCCAAGCCCAGAGCGAAGCGCCCATCGGACAGCAGTTGTAGATCATTGGCCAGCTGCGCCAGTAACATCGGTGTGCGCGCAAAGCCGACAGCTATCGCCGGATAGAGCAGTGCCCGCTCGGTGTGGCGGGCGGCAATCGCCAATGGCAGAAAAGGATCGTGCGGTCCCTCAAAGCTGTACAGGCCATCGCAACCAGCGGCCTCTAGGCGCTCGGCGGCCGCGCCCGCCTCAGCGGGATTGCTCACCAGTAATGGCACATCAATCTTTAGAGTCATATCGGTCTAGTGATGGGCGACGGCAGGGGTGCAATCCATCTATCGTACACCGCTACTAGCACCTGCTAAATTGGCAACGCACGCTATCAACTCACAGAGGTGCCTTCTAACTGCAATTCATGCAGATACGGTAGCAACGGGAAATACAGGGCAAGTCGCAATGGATGCACTGGATCTAAGCTCTGTAATGCCGCCGCATAGACATTGAGTTGGCCGCGATAGATCTTTTCCTCATGCGCTAAAAAATCGGTCAATTTCTCCTCTTTTCGCGGCTCACTGCTCTTGTAGTCAATGATCCAGCGCTCGCCATCGGCAATGAAACTGCGGTCGACACGCAGTTGGCGCGCCTCCCCCAGATCATCAAAATACAGCAGTGACAATTCGCTCTCGGCACGCTCTCGTGCGGGATCTAATAGCCAGCGCCCACGGCTATCCTCCAGCGCCGAGCAAACCCCGCGCCGCAACTTCACCAATCCTCCCCGTATCGCTTGGGGTGAGAGCCCAGCCTCGCGCAGCTCAGCCGCCCACGCCTGCTCGGCGCGTTGTAGATGCCGTTCGTCGCCTCGCCATGAAGTAGTGCCGACCAACGCAATTTGCTCCAGCGCATCATGCAACACTGTGCCGATGCGCCGCGCCGCCCAATTGTCCCCACCGAAGTCCGTCTCGCGTGACGGTAGTGGCACATCGCTACGGCTACCCGAAAACAGCTCAGCTCCAGAGCGCGCCAACGGCGGGCGTTGCCAGCTGGCAATGAGCCGTCGCTGGCCACGCGAAGCACGATCTCGCCGTTGCTCCTGAACCACTGGAGGCGCAGGAGCGACCAAAGCACCCTCCGCGACCACTGGCGTGAAGCTCTGGCGCAGCTCCGGCAGTTGCCACAGCAGCTCCAACAAACTCCCCACAACCGGCTTGCTATCTGGGTCGGCGCAGGCCACCAGCTGCAATCGGCGGATAGCGCGTGTTGATGCCACATAGAGTAAACGCTTCTCTTCCAGCAGTGTACGGGCACGCGCTTCTCCCTGCAAAAAGTGATAGAGCGAGTCATCGCCCCCATTGGCGGGTGGGCGCAACGCAAAGAGCAATGCATTGTCGAACTCAGCACCCTCGAAATGACGAATCTCCCAGCGCATCAGCGGCGGATCATCGCGGCGCTGGCGACGATGCAGACCACACAGGATCACGGTATCGAACTCTAAACCTTTGGCATTGTGAATGGTCATCAGCTGGAGACGGGAATCGCCAGCGGGAGCCGCATAGAGCCGCTCCAGAAGACGCCCCAGCTCTGCCGCCTCGGGCTCGCGCCCCAACTGGCGCAGTAACGCAAACAATGCATCCACATCTGCCTGCTGATCGACACCCGGCAAGAAGCAGGCTGGCCCGCCCAGCGCCAGCCACGCCCGCTCGGTCAACTCGGCATGTGAGATGCGCCCGCGTCGCGCCATCACCGGCGACAGCGCCGCAACAAAACGATCTAAACGCTGCTGCTCAGCTCGCGCCAAACCACCGGCGAGGCAACATTTCCACAGCGATTGCAGTCCACCTGCCGCCAGCTGTTGCAATGCTGCGTGGCCAAGACCGCACCACGGTGCACGCAACAGCGTCAACCATGCCAGACGATCGGCGGGGTCAGCCAAAGCCTGTGTCAACGCAGACAAGTCCTGCACCGCTGGACGCGCTGCCAGTGGCTCCATCGCCTCGGCACTCCAACTCAGCCCGGATCGCGCCAAGAGCGGCAACAATTCGCGCAGGTGACTACGGCTGCGCACCAGCACGGCCACGCGTCCAGAGGGTTGCTCGGCTCGCGCCCGCTCAATCCAATACAACACGCGCTCGGCCTCGGCGCGCTCAGCCTCAAGCTGAGTCGCCAG
>JABABF010000136.1 GCA_014238345.1 Gammaproteobacteria bacterium | reverse complement strand
GCGCCGCTGCGCCTTCAACAGGGCTTGTAGCCCGCTGGTTTGGGCGCAACCATTGAGCAGGGTGAGCAAGCCGAGGCCGCCCCCAATGCTCGCCCCACGCAGGAGCTGCCGTCTGCTCAAGCCGCAGTCTGGATCGGCGGCGACAGACAACGGCCACTGCGATAATTCAGAGCTCATAGCGTCTCAGCTGAGCCTCTGCTGTCGAAGTGAGGGGCGGGGAGAGGAGCGATGCCGAGGTAGGCCAGCCATTCTTGGACTCGTTGCCGCCGTGGCAGTACGCGATTGGTCGAGGTATCAAGGCCGAGATAATCGGGGTGGTTTAGTGCCAAAATGTGCGTAGTATCTTGCGCTAATTCGGTCAGGCCGAGCCGTTCGTAGGCATAACTGGAGGTGGCTAGCGCATCGGCGACGGCTGGGCTATGTGGGTAGTGTTTGATCACATATTGGCTACGTTTGGCTGCGGCCAGCCAAGCGTGCCGCTTCAAGTAATAGCTGGCCACTTGTAACTCGTGACGCGCCATCAGATTGCGCAGTGCTCGGGTGCGGGCGCGGGCATCTGGGCTAAAGTCACTGTCCGGGTATTGTTCTAATAGTTCGGCGAAATAGTTGAATGCCTGACGGGCATTTTCCATATCGCGTTGTGTGCGGTCTATTGGCAACCAGCGTAGCAACAGCCCAGTGCGGCTTGAGAAACTGCTGATTCCGCGCAGATACAGCGCGTAGTCCCGATGATGGTGATCTGGGTATAGGGCGAGAAAATAGTCCACCGTAGCGGCGGCTGCCGCAGTGTCAAAACTGCGGTAGTGGGCGTAGGCCAGATCGAGCTGTGCCTGCTCTGCGTAGGGGCCGGAAGGGAAATTGCTGAGCAATAACTGCAAGCTGGCGATGCTGTCGGCATAGCGGCGCTTGTCCAGCAATTGCCGCGCCTGCTGGTAAACTAATTGTTGCTGATTGGCTGGCAGTTCTGCAATGTCGTTACGGTCGCCTCGCAGTGTGCCACAGGAACTCAGTGATATGCTGACAGCGAGTGCTAAATAGGCCAGTGGCACGGTGTGGATGCGGTATGGAGGCATGAGCATGACGGCAGCTGACTTTAACACAACAGTTGATGCCATGTCTGGATTGCGCGCTGAGTTGCCATTGGCATTGTCGGGGCAACGCTTTGATCGAGTGGCGGTGGCGCTGTTTCCAGATTATTCACGCAGCTGTCTACAGCGGTGGATTCGCGAGGGGGCATTGACTGTTGATGGGCGTATCTGTAAGCCGCGCACAGTGCTGGAGGTGGGCGACGCGCTGTGCCTGCGTGTGCCTGTGGTTACCGGCGACACTAAGGCTTGGCGCGCCATAGAATTGCCGGATGCATTTAGCGTGCTACATGAAGATGATCACTTGATCATTGTCGACAAGCCGAGTGGCTATGTTGTCCACCCAGCGGCGGGACACGTTGAAGACACCTTGGCCAATGCTCTATTGTGGCGCTACCCAGAGCTGGCCGAACTGCCTCGTGCGGGTCTAGTGCATCGTTTGGACCGAGATACCAGTGGCTTGCTTGCTGTGGCGCGCAATGTGTCCGCGCAGCAGTCACTGACCGCTCAGCTGGCAGCTCGCAGTGTACGGCGAGAGTATTTGGCGATTGTCAAGGGTGTCCTCACTGGCGGAGGCTCAGTGAGGGCGGCGATCGGTCGCCATCCGCGACATCGGTTGAGGATGGCGGTTCGAGAGGATGGGCGGGCGGCGCTGAGCCATTATCGTATCTTGCGCCGCTACCGCGCTCACAGCCTTTTGGAGGTGCGCTTAGAGACTGGGCGCACACATCAAGTGCGGGTGCATATGGCTCATATCGGGCACCCGCTCGTCGGTGATGCGTGGTATGGGGGGCGACCGTATTTCCCCCCTGCGGCAGCTACGGCGTTGCGGCACCGCTTGTCGCAAACTGGGCGGCAGGCTTTGCACGCCGCCTGCTTGGGGCTGTCGCATCCGGCCACCGGGGAGTACCAGCAGTGGCGCTGCCCGCTACCTGAGGATTTGTGCAGCTTGGTCGATCTGCTGGTGGCCGATGCCAGTGCCGACTGAGGGGATGGGGGTATTACACCCCGATTGGCCATTGCCGCAGGGGGTGCACTCGCTGTGCTATGCCTCCGTTGCTGAGGCTGTGCCCGGCACGGGCATTCTCAGCGAACTACCGACTCCCCTGTGGTTACCGCATCAACATCACGGCACCCAGCTCGCACGACTCTCCCCACCGCTGAGCACACGACCAGAAGGCGATATTGTCTATACCCGAGCCAAGGGTTTGGCCTGCGCTGTGGTAGCGGCCGATTGCCTGCCACTATTATTGTGCGAGCGCGGGGGGCGAGAGGTGGCGGCAGTGCACGCGGGTTGGCGTGGCCTCGCCGCTGGCGCATTGGCCTGCGGGGTAGATGCTTTTACTGCTCCCGCTACACAGTTGATTGCGTGGATTGGGCCTGCCATCGGTGCCGCGCACTATCCGGTTGGTGAGGAGGTGCGTCGTGCCCTAGCTCCATTGGCTGGTGATGGAGATTTTTTTAAGCCGTTGGCCAACGGCCGCTGGCAGTTAGATTTGAGCGCGTTGGCCAGTAATTGGCTACGGCAGCGAGGTCTCGCCGCCGTGTACAACAGTGGTATCTGCTGTTGGACTTAGCGGCGTTGGCACTCGGCGCGCCGAGATGGTTCCAAGACTGGTCATAACGTGGTGGCGATTTGGCGCTCTGCGGGCGAGTCGAGAGCTTGAGTTCTCCGTTGCTTGGCATCATATAAGCTGATGAGTCGCGCGGGCAATTATGCTTCCATACCCTAACCTCAATGGATCAATTTAGCCGTAGTTTGCAAGAGGCTTTTGACCGTGCCTATAAGGCGGCGGCAGAGCGTCATCACGCCGAGCTCAGCACACCACATTTGCTGTGGGCACTGGCGGAGCCCCATACTCCTAGTGGTCGGTTGTTGGCGAGTGCTGGAGTTGACGGTAGCCAGCTGGCACAGCGTCTGGAGGCATTAATCAGTCACTTGCCAGCGCTGGGTGCGCCGGTATCATCCGTGACGCTGGCTGCCGATCTGAGCGAGTTGCTCCGTGTCGCAGGGCGCGATGCCGCCGCGCGTGGCGATCGCTATTTGTCTGGTGAACTGGTATGGCTAGCGGCTCTACGCGGTGGCGGCGAAGTGGCCAACGCACTGGTGACCGCCGGGTTCAACGAAGAGGTTTTGGAGCGAGCGCTGGAATCAGCGCGTGGCGGGCGCACGGTAGACAGCCCCGATGCCGAGGAGCTGCACCAAGCGCTAGAGCGCTACACGGTGGATCTGACCGCCAAGGCTCGCAGTGGCCAGTTAGATCCGGTCATCGGTCGCGATGAAGAGATCCGCCGCACGATTCAGGTGTTGCAACGGCGCACCAAGAACAACCCAGTGTTGATCGGTGAGGCGGGTGTCGGTAAGACAGCGATTGCTGAGGGCTTGGCGCAGCGCATCGTCGATGACGAGGTGCCAGATGGTCTGCGTGGTAGTCGTCTGTTGGGGCTAGATTTGGGGGCATTGTTGGCCGGAGCCAAGCATCGCGGTGATTTTGAGGAGCGGCTACGTGCGGTATTGCAGGAGCTGGGCGGCGAGAGTGGCGGGGTGGTGTTGTTCATTGACGAACTGCATACGATGGTGGGTGCTGGTCGAGCTGAGGGGGCACTGGATGCGGGCAATATGCTCAAGCCAGCGCTGGCACGCGGAGAGTTGCGTTGCATCGGAGCCACTACGCTGGATGAGTACCGAGAGCATGTGGAAAAAGATGCAGCGCTAGAGCGCCGCTTTCAGCAGATATTGGTGCAGGAGCCAGGTGAAGAAGCGGCTGTGGCTATCATGCGTGGGTTGAAAGAGCGCTATGAAGTGCACCACGGCATCACCATCAGCGATGAGGCATTGCTGGCATCAGTGCGTCTCTCTCAGCGTTACATCAGCGAGCGCAAGCTGCCAGATAAGGCGATCGATTTAGTTGATGAAGCAGCAAGTTGCCTGCGGGTAGAGATCGACTCCCGACCCGATCAGCTCGATAGGCGACAGCGGCACCTAGAGCAGCTGAAGATGGAGCGCGAAGCGGTGGGTAGCGATGAGCAGGAGCAGGGCGGAGAGTCGTTGTGCCGTCTTGATGAGCAGATCGCTGTCTTAGAAAGCGAGATCGATGTCTTGGATACAAAGTGGCAATGCGAAGTGGAGGGCTTGCGCCAAAGCCAGCAACTGCGCACCGAGATCGATCGTGCTCGGGTCGATTTTGATGTGGCTCGTCGCAATGCAGAATTGTCGGAGATGGCGCGCTTGCAACACGGTGTCATTCCCGAGTTGGAGGGCAAGCTGCGCGCTGGCGAAGCAGAGAGTGAGCAGCAGCACCGTCTGCTCAGTACGCGTGTGAGCGAGGAAGATATCGCGGCGGTGGTATCGCGTTGGACGGGCATCCCGGTGTCTCGTATGTTAAGTGCTGAGCGTGAAAAATTGCTACAGATGGAAACTGTGTTACGTCGCCGCGTGGTGGGGCAAGATGAGGCGCTGAGCGTGGTATCAGATGCTGTGCGTCGTGCCCGCACCGGTTTGGCTGAGGCCGGTCGTCCCAACGGCTCTTTTTTGTTTTTAGGGCCGACTGGGGTCGGCAAGACGGAGCTGTGTCGGGCGCTGGCTGAGTTGCTGTTTGACAGCGATAGCGCGATGCTACGCATTGACATGTCCGAGTATATGGAAAAGCATGCAGTGTCGAGGTTGCTCGGCGCACCGCCAGGCTATATTGGCTACGAGGAGGGCGGGACTTTGACCGAGGCCGTGCGGCGACGACCCTATGCGGTTATCCTGCTCGACGAGATCGAAAAGGCTCACCCCGATGTCTCCAATATCCTGCTCCAATTACTAGATGAAGGTCGCTTGACTGATGGCCACGGACGCACGGTAGATTTCTGCCATACTATCGTTGTGATGACCTCTAATATTGGTGCTGCTGTGGCGGTAAATGTAGAGGCTGGCAAGCCGCCCGAGACATCGTCCATTGTGGGAGACGGGCGCGACAATTCAGCGCTGATGGGCGAGCTACAGGGCTATTTCCGCCCTGAGTTGATCAACCGCATCGACGAGATCGTCGTGTTTCACTCCCTGCGAGCCGAGCATCTAGAAGACATTTTAGATCGCCAGTTGGAACTGCTTGGCGAGCGTCTAGTAGCGCGTGGTCTGACGCTACATTTGACTGCTATAGCGCGCTCTAAATTGCTTGCGCAGGGTTATGACCCCCGCTTTGGTGCCCGCCCATTACAACGCGTATTGCGGCGTGAGCTCGAGCGCCTGCTGGCGCGTTACCTGTTGGCGGATGACCCATCATCGGGCACAAAATTGCAATGCGATTGGCATGATGGAGCCTTCCATGTTGAGCGTGCCACATAGAGTTTCTGGAGTGAACTGAGCATCGATCGAGGTGCCGCAAAGATTTTTAGCTCACTGGGCAGTTCGCCACGACAGTTGGTTGCGATCGCGGCGTTGGATGTCGCTGGGCGCACCTTCACTCCACTGCCAACGGTAGTGCACACAAAATGATCAGATATTTAGCGATGGATGGCGTGGATTGGGGCAATTGCTAGTATACTGATATGCCTAATTTTCATAGGATTGCGTCTCAGCACACCTAAACTATGGCCAAAGATGCGGAGCTGCTGAGCGGCGGTGAGATGCTGGTGCGCGCGCTCGGCGATGCTGGGGTGAAGTTGTTATTTGGCTACCCCGGCGGTGCGGCGTTACACATCTACGATGCGCTATTCCGCCAAGAGCAGGTGCAGCACATATTGGTGCGTCATGAGCAGGCGGCGGCGCACGCTGCCGATGGTTATGCGCGCGCTACTGGTCAGCCTGGGGCGGTGTTGGTAACCTCGGGGCCAGGTGCCACCAATACGATCACCGGTATTGCCACCGCCCAGATGGATTCAATCCCAATGGTGGTGGTGGCCGCTCAGGTAGCTAGTCATTTGGTCGGCACCGATGCCTTTCAGGAGACCGATATGCTGGGGGTTTCGCGCCCAGTGGTCAAGCACAGCTTTCAAGTGCGTACGGCGGAAGAGATCCCGACCATCGTGCGCTCAGCGTTTCATATCGCCATGACTGGGCGACCTGGGCCAGTGGTCATCGATGTGCCAAAAAACACCACTGATCCGGCGCGCAAGTTTCCATATCGCTATCCAGGGACGGTGTCGTTGCGCTCTTACAGCTTGCCGGGCATTGTCGATAGTGCTCAGTTAGAGCGTGCCACAACGTTACTGGCCGAGGCGCGGCGACCGATGATCTACGCGGGTGGAGGGGTGATTCAGGGCGATGCATCCGCCCAGTTGATTGAGTTGGTGCAGCGTCTCAACGCGCCAGTGACCAATACCTTAATGGGGTTGGGTGCCTATCCTGGCGACGAGCAGCATTTTGTTGGCATGCTCGGCATGCATGGTTTTTACGAGGCCAATATGGCGATGCACCACTGCGATGTGCTGCTAGCCGTTGGCGCCCGTTTTGACGATCGCATCACCAATGCGCCCGAGTATTTTTGCCCCGATGCCGTGATTATCCATATTGATGTTGACCCGGCCTCGGTGGGCAAGATTATCGAGCCCGATGTGCCGATTATCGGGATGGCGGCCGAGGTGTTGGCATCGCTGGAGCAGAAATTGGAGCTGTGCCTAGCCGCCTATGATGCCGAGCAACGCACCGACCGCGACCACGCCCTCGCTGACTGGTGGAAGCAAGTGGGTCGATGGCGCGCGGAGCGGGGTCTGTTGCATGGGAGGCGCTATGTGACACAGGATGATCGCATCTTGCCACAACAGGTGGTGCAAAGCCTGTATGAGGTGACCGGTGGTGAGGCCTATATCACCTCTGATGTCGGTCAGCATCAAATGTTTGTCGCCCAGTACTACCCCTTCAAGGCACCACGGCGCTGGATCAACTCTGGTGGTCTGGGCACGATGGGCTTTGGCCTGCCAGCGGCAATGGGTGTGCAGCTGGCTTTCCCTGATGCTGTGGTGGCCTGCGTTACTGGAGAAGGCAGTATCCAGATGATGACCCAAGAGTTGTCGACTTGTCTTCAGTATGGCTTGCCGATCAAGATTATCAACATTAATAACGAGGCATTGGGGATGGTGCGGCAGTGGCAGGACATGCAATACGGCGGTCGTTATTCGCACAGTACCTACCAAGACTCGCTACCGGATTTCGTGCGCTTGGCCGAAGCCTACGGCCATATTGGTCTGCACGTCGATCGCCCCGAAGATTTAGCTGAAGCGATGCGGCGCTGTTTTGATGAGCGCAAGCGGTTGGTATTCCTTGATGTGCGGGTGGACGAGGCCGAACATGTCTACCCGATGCTGATTGCGGGAGGGTCATTGCGTGATATGTGGCTCGGCAAAGGTGAGCGCACACCACCGGACACAGAGCGGTTGCGGGGAGGCTGAGGGGCGCGTGCGACAGGTGATTAGTCTATTGATGGAGAATGCCCCCGGTGCGCTGTCTCGGGTGGTGGGGCTGTTCTCACAGCGTGGCTACAACATTGAGAGCCTCAATGTTGCGCCGACCGCCGACCCGACACTGTCTCACCTGACCTTGGTCAGTAGCGGAGATGCGCGGCAGTTAGAGCAGATATGCCATCATCTCAATCGCCTGCTTGATGTGCTGAGTGTTGAGGTCGCCGCCGCAGGTAGCGGCGACTTTTTGGAGCGTGAGTTAATGTTGGTGAAGGTGGCAATTGACACAGGTAGCGAGGATGCTCTGCTAGCCGCTCTTGAGGACAGTGCCGCTACCGCTGGTGCCACAGTGGTGGCCGCTGGTAAGGCGAGTCGCATGCTCGAGTTGGTGGCCACGCCAGAGCATTTGGAGTTGTGCCTGCGTGACCTGCATGCGCGGCAGCTGCGGTTGCTCGAAGTGGTGCGTTGTGGTGCCGTGGCCTTGCGGCTAGATGCGCCCAGCGAGTCAGGGGGTGTTTTTTGAAGCGAGACACACCTCTAACGAGGGGTTCCATGGTGGAGCCGGATATTAGAGCGCTCAACAGAGCTGACATGAGCACTTCAAGTAGCGATCAGTCCTTTTTCCGCCTCTATGCTACTCAATCTGCGCGGATGCTAACACACATTTTTGCATGTTGCCGCGGTCAGGTCGATTTTTATGTTACAATACGAACCGCTATAGTTTCCATGCTGATCAAATGTAGCAGGCTGTCAGGTTGGTGATGGAGGCTTGCGTTCAGGATTTTGCTCTGGATACACCATAATTAATGAATATTCGGTGCACAGCGAAGCATTCGGTTATAATGGGCTAGCTTGATCTGCGTTCAATTTTGCGACTTGGGTTAGGGAGGGAACACTGATGTCTAAACCAACATATCACGGTTGTAGCAGTTTACCCTGGATTAAGCGCGGGGCGACACTGATTGAGTTGTCTATAGTATTATCGCTACTTTTGATCCCACTCGGCGCGACACTTCATGTATTCTCCCAACAGATAGATGTTGGATCTATCATCGTAGAGCCATCAGAAGAGGAAGTTGATGGAGGTGAGGCACCCTTTATTTTCGATATTATAAGAGAGGTGGATGATTTTATAAATAATTATCCAGGTCAACCACTTATATACCTATCTGGCGATCGGTACTACATCTATTTTAGTTACATATATGATTATATCGCACGCGTAGGCAGCTGGCGGCTTGTGCAGGCCAGTTCATGGCCTCGAGGACATTTGATCTATGACTATGGGAGCAATATTTATGGTGTACTGAAAGAGGCTCATCCTTGGGGGCATATGATGCTACCCTACGCTTTCAATCCGGACATCATGGTTCTTCGCTATGCACATATACCGAAATATGTTGCTGAGTTGTGGGGGCAGCAACGAGTGCAGTTGCTGAAGGATTCGGGGCGCTTTGCAGCCTATGCCATAGGCATGGAAGAAGTCTATGGGCAACAACCAAATCCTAACGATACCGGGCTGGAATCAAGTGGAATCACGCATTTTGGTGGTCGTATTGGAGCACTTTTCAATGCCTCCGTGGTTCCATCCAATACTTATTACTCTAGTGGTGACCCGGCTGAAGCGTACTTTATTCCTGCCACCCGAGCGCGTACAAAATTTCCACATGTAAGGAATATTCACGACAGTGCTGAAGATTTCTTGCCGCAAGACTCTTTCCTCACTTATGTTGATGTGGCTTTCTGTATACAGGCAGATTGTGCTGAGTTGTAATAAATATATTAGCATCGCATAACACCGGTTGGAGCTAAACTGCTCTCGCTATATGCTGGAGCGGGCATAGATATTGCTGTCGCCAGCAGGGCGGGTGTAAGGACTACTTGCATCACCAAGTCCCTGCGTTTTAACAGCTGAGCTCGTGTGTGGCTTAAGAGCAGGTCATATGACCAATTTGTTGCATTTTTTCCTTGGGTCAGCCATTACCTGACGGAACCTGATCAGATTTTTTGGGCGGGATATGACTGGACTTCGACACGCGGGAGGTGGTTCCCCGCTGGACTGCTTCCAAGACCTCGTGAAGAGGGCATGGTTGGCGGTAGTCAGCGCGCTACCAGCTAAGTTTGCTTATTAGTGCAACGGTCTTTAGCCGAGATAAGGCTCCCCCCTCCCCCCAATAATGCGGATGGCTACACCACCACGCGGCGCTGGTATCGCCACGCAGGAGGAGAGCCATAGGCGATGACCGACCTATTTCTTCTTGTTGCGTTTGCGGTTGCGCCGCTTGGTCGAGCCGATCTTGCGGCGACCTCGGTGCTTTTTCGGGTATCCCATGAAATCGATTTTCCTGTGTTAGACGACTCGCTGTGCCGTCACTGTGGACGCTGGAATTCAGCGTAGGTTCTGCATGGCAGTCATGTGGCGGCGCAATTTGCGCCCCACTTTTTCTACCGGGTGTTCTTGTATTGCTTCATTGACCGCACTCAATGCACGGTTGTCTATGCCTTCGCCAAGCCACGGTGGCACGGTGCCGATTACGTCGTCATCCAAACTAGCGATGAAATCGCTGAGTAGAGGGCGGCAGGCTTCGTCGAATAGATAGCAACCGTACTCCGCAGTATCCGAGATTACCAAGTTCATTTCGTGTAGGCGCCGCCGGGCAATTAGGTTCGCAATCAATGGCACTTCGTGCAGTGACTCGTAATAGGCAGACTCGGGCTTGATGCCGCTCTCGACCATGATCTCAAAAGCCAACTCGACGCCGGCGTGTACCATGGCAACCATCAGGGTGCCTTGGTCAAAATACTGCTGTTCAGCTAGCTTCGGTGTGTCGCTTTCTGATCTCTCAAAAGCGCAGGTGGCCGTTTGCTCGCGCCATGCCATCAGGCGATGATCGTCCTGTCGCCAGTCCTCCATCATCTCTTTGGAGAAGACCCCGGATAAGATGTCGTCCATGTGTTGCTCACACAGTGGGCGCAATAGTGTCTTCAGCTGACGGGATAGCCGGACAGCGCGCAATTTGGCGGGGTTGGACAGGCGCGCCAGCATATTGCCGAGGCCGCCGTGTTTCATCGCCTCGGTGATGACTTCCCACCCATTTTGCACTAGGCGGGCGGCATGCCCTGGGTCGATGCCCTGCGCCACCATGTGGTCAAAGCACAGCAATGAGCCACTCTGCAACATGCCGCATAGAATGGTCTGCTCGCCCATGAGGTCTGATTTGACTTCGGCGATAAACGAAGATTCCAAAACCCCAGCGCGGTGTGAGCCGAGGCCTACCGCATAGGCGCTGGCCAGCGAGAGTCCCTCTTCCCGTGGGTCGTTTTCCTCGTGCACGGCGACCAGTGTGGGCACTCCGAAGCCGCGCAGATATTCCTTGCGCACCTCGGTGCCAGGGCATTTTGGAGCCACCATGATCACGGTGATATCGGCACGGATTTGCTCACCCTGCTCAACGATGTTGAAGCCGTGTGAGTAGGACAGGCAGGAGCCAGTCTTCATTAGAGGCATCAGTTGGGCAATCACTTCGGCGTGTTGTTTATCTGGTGTCAGGTTGAGTACAAGATCTGCATTCGGGATTAACTCCTCGCAGGTGCCGATGTCAAAACCGTTGGTTTTGGCGTTTTCAAAGGAAAGTCGTTGCTCGGCGATGGCTTGGCTACGCAACGCAAAACTGACATTGAGACCGCTGTCGCGTAGGCACAAGCCCTGATTGAGTCCCTGTGCTCCACAGCCGACGATGACAATGCTCTGGCCTTGGAGTGCTACTGTACCCGCGCTGAATTCAGCGGCTTCCATGAAGCGGCAATGCCCCAGTTGAGCTAGGCTCCGCCGCAATGGCAGTTGATTGAAGTAGTTGGGCATATTAATGAATGCTCTATCTAGTCCAGCAATATTATGGTATGGCGCGTCATTATAGCCCGATACCCCTCGCTGGATGGTGCTCTGCGTTGTAGCAGCTCAATGGCGGTGTTATCGACGCCGAGAGTCCTCGCGTTGTGGTGGGGATGGCATGCGGTTTGCTTTGAAGCTGGCATCTGGCCTGCCGTGAAAACAGCGCGGCACGTGGGGGAAGCGTTCAGTGATCACATAATAGTAAGTTCCGGCAGGGAATTCTGGGGTGTGTCCCTTGCGGCCATTGCACGCATCCAAGTCACCGAGTCCCTCGACATATTCATAGTCCTGTGTGTAGGTGCCACTGTAGCGACCACCCGGCCCCGCATTCCCCGCTGGGCGTTGTCCGCGCTGCAGGCGGTAGGAACTTTGGAGAGCGCCTTTTTCCAAGCCCCACTGATCGTAGATCGGGAAGCCATCGGCAGCGAAGCCGAGCAGTGTGGGTGACCCTCGCCGCCGCAGTTTGGCGAGCAAGCCAGTGGGTGAGCCGTGGTAATGGTAGCTGCCGTTAGGTTGTACGTGGGCATTATTGCGATCCAGCCCCAAATTAATCAAGCCGCTGAGAGCTTCTTTGGACCATCGCCGGTCACCATTGAAAGTCTCCGCTGTGCCGGGATCAAACAGCACCCCATTGAGTGCTATACCAAACGGTTTCCTGCCCAAGGGTATGGATGTCTTCCGCCATACAGGTTGGGTCGGCATACGGTAGCTTTGTTGGTGGGCGCGGACGGTATTGGGGTTGAGGCGATTGGGAAAACGTCCGATCTGGTGATCAGGTAGCCGATTGGAAGAGATGATGCGTGTGTTGCCTTCCACGTGAATCTCCGCTGCGCCGTGTACCACTGAGATTGAAATAGGCAAAGTGAGTGCCATCAGTGAGCCTAGGGCAAAAGTGGTGGCTATGCGGTGGCTGATTTCGCGGTAATACAAACTGCACATGGGGTGTATTTTACTTGATATGAGGTAGTTCTAGCACTTGCCTAGAGCCGCTTTAAATCCGCAACTTTGATGGTACTGTGGTGGCTGAACCGCTTGCTCCCAATCTCGAACTTGTGTTGAGATACCACAAGGCTAAGCTGAGCGTGAGCGCACCGAAATTAGGCTATAATACTAGTTCAGGTTTTAGTGCATTGAACTTTAAATTGACCCAGTACAGGCCATCAGTTACAGGCAGGTACAGGATCTCCATGCATCAGAACATCAGTAGTGGCATCACCAGCGAGGAAAGAACAATGCGTCACCCCCACCTCCCCCCTAAGCAACAAGCGAAGACCAAGACCAACTCCTTAGCCGCAGTTTTGGGAGCGACTTTTCTTGCCTCTACTGTGATGCCGATGGCCTCGGCCGCCGCCACTCGCCCATTTATTGCCGATGAACTGCGCACTGCGCCCAATGGTGTACCAGTAGTCAGCTACCACGTACAGAAGGGGCGAGACGGCGATAGTAGCGAAGGTGGCTGTGGCGAAGGCAGCTGTGGTGAGGGAGCCTCTTCTTCCTCAGAAGGTGGCTGTGGCGAAGGCAGCTGCGGTGATAGCGGCGGTGCGGCTAGTGCATCTGGTGAAGGTAGCTGTGGTGAGGGTGGTTGCGGAGGCAACCATGATGCCAAAGCCAAAGCCAAAGCCAACACACAGCACGGCGCAGCCAGCGGCAGTGCATCTGATGAAGGTGGCTGTGGCGAAGGTCGTTGCGGCTGAGCCGCCGAGCCTGGGTTCGAGCAATTACTGTCCCAGCACAGGCACTACGCTTGCTCCAAGGTATCAGCAGATAGAGAAGGGGAGTGGTGTAGGTCTTGGCTTGCGCCGCCCGCTAGATGCCTTTGAATCTTTGCCCGACGGGCGTGTTGACTTCTTTGAAGTTGCGCCAGAGAATTGGATTGGCTATGGCGGGCTACAAGGCAAGCGGTTTACGGCGTTAGCGGAGCGTTTCCCGATATTTTTACACGGCCTGTCGCTAAATCTTGGCGGTATTAAGCCGTTGGACATGGATTTGGTTCATGCCGTAGGTGATTTTATGCGTCGCCATGGCTGTGTACTCTATTCTGAACACCTGACAGCTTGCGGTGATGATGGGCATTTCTACGATCTGATGCCGATTCCATTCACCATGGAGGGGGTGCGCCATGTGGCACAACGCATCGTTCAAGTGCAAGAGGCTTTAGGGCAGCGGATCACTGTTGAGAATGCCTCCTATTACTTAGCTCCTGGCCAAGAAATGTCGGAATTGGATTTTGTGCATGCGGTGGTAACGGAGGCGGATTGTGATTTGTTGCTAGATATCAACAATATAGTGGTCAACGGTGGTAACCATGGCTATGCGCCAACACGCTTCGTTGATGAGCTGGATCTGTCTAGGGTGCGTTATTTGCATATTGCTGGCCACCGCCGTGAGAATGATCAACTGTGTATCGACACGCACGGTATGCCGGTGGGGGAGGCCGCTTGGGCTTTGCTCGACTATACCTATGAGCGGCTTGGTGGAGCTTGTGCAACGCTGTTGGAGCGTGACAATAATTTGCCGCCGATGGCTGAATTATTGGCTGAGACAGATCGTATTCGCACCATACAGGCGCGTTACAGCGATGTGGAAGCCACGCCCCAGCTGTGAGTGCGTCATCCAGTGCGAGATTTGCGCACACGGTAGAGCAATTCACTGCCTACATCCGCGACCCAGCGAGCCACTCTGGCCCTCCTGGCGCGAACCCTGAGCGTCTAGCACTATACCGCCAGCTGTTCTACAACAACATAGAGCGCCTCGTGTCCTATGCTTTCCCCAAGCTGCGGGAGTTGATGGAGGATGAGCACTGGCATGCGCTGGTCGGCGATTTCTTTCGTTGCCATCGTTGCCAGACCCCATATTTTCGCCAGATCGGTGGTGAATTCGTGGCTTATTTAGAGCACGAGCGCCAACCGGAGCCCTGGGACCCGCCATTCCTGTTGCCATTGGCACACTATCAGTGGACACGTATTGTTTTGGAAAGTGCCAACGAGGAGCTCAGCGAGGTAGGCATTGACCCGCATGGAGATTTTGCGCAGGGTAGCCCTGTGGCATCGCCGCTGGCTTGTGCATTGACATATCCCTATGCGGTACACCGCATAGGCTCAGGTTATCGCCCGACCGAGCCATTGGGTGAAGCTTGCTATTTGGTGGTCTGTCGTGACCGTTGCGACCAGGTGCGATTTGTCGAGGCCAGTCACCTGACGATTCATCTGTTAAAGCGCTTGCAGGCTGAGGAGTGTCTATCTGGTTTGGCATTGTTGCAGGAGATAGCAGCTACGGTCGGTCGTGTCGATAGCGAAGAGTTCATCGCCCAAGGCTTGGATGCCATGGAACAATTGCGGGCGGTCGATGCCCTGCTGGGCACACGTAGTGAGCGTGGGGTAGAGGCGAGTTGATGCGTGCTGCCTCCGCTCGCTGGTGCGCGCCACTGTTGCTATTGTCATTGCTGTGCGCCTGCGCTACAGTGCCATCTGGGCTCTATGCCGACCCCCGAGATCCGTGGGAAGGCTGGAATCGCCAGGTCTTCCAATTAAATGACTGGTTTGACCGCTATTTCTTGCGTCCAGTAGCCGTACTCTACAACGGCATCGTGCCCGATCCCTTACAGCGTGGTATTCGCAATGTCCGTAGCAACCTCAGCGAGCCGCGTCGCATCGCATCCCACCTGCTGCAGGGAGATTGGCGGCAGAGCTTGACCCATGTCGGACGCCTGTTGGTCAACAGCACGCTGGGGTTCGTTGGCTTAGCTGATACGGCCACGCGCGCTGGTCTACATGGGGAGGAGAGCAATTTCGCGGACGTGCTGGGGACTTGGGGGATTCCGCAGGGTCCATACCTCGTCTTGCCGGGCGTTGGTGGTAGCACGGTGCGTGACAGCTTTGGACTCGCTGTAGACAGCCAGTTGCTGGCTCCTCAGACATTTTTGCTTAGCGCGGCTATCCGGTATTCGATCACTGGTGTCGGCCTGTTGCAGGTGCGCGCTGACTTTTTGGAGCAAGAAGGGTTGCTATTTGGCGATCGCTATCTGTTACTCAGAGAGTTTTATCTCGGCGACAGTCCCGCAGAGGCTGAGGAAGATTCAGCGGATGGCGGTGCCGAGGGCGATCTCTTCGACTTCTGAATGGCCTGTCGCCGTCTCCTCCGGCAAGTACTTGGGCAATGTGGCCATACCCTGTGAGTCACTATCAGCATGAGCCAATGTTGCCAGTTGTCGTCGCCAGCGGCGTGCACCAGAGAGGCCGTGGCACAGTCCCACTGTTGCCCGCAACAGTATGCCAGAACGGGTACCAGTACACATTTGAGTCTTGACATAGGGCAGGAAGGAATTGAGCACCGCTCGTCGCGATAGGGCGGGGGATGGGGTGTTGAACAGCAGTGGGTCGACTGAGGCCAGCAACCAAGGGTTGCGCCACAGCGCGCGTCCGAGCATGACACCATCTACTTTTTGTAGGTTGGCACGGCAGTCGGCCATGGTGCTGAGTCCACCATTCAGCACGATCTCTGCCAGTGGAAAGTCATGCTTCAGCTGGTGGACGAGCGCGTGGCGCAGTGGCGGTACGCTACGATTGTGGCGTGGACTCAGACCGTTGAGCCAAGCGCTACGGGCGTGCACGATGACGGTGCTGGCACCTGCGGTGAGCGCACCGCTGACATAGGTGGCCAGAGCATCGTAGTCTTCGCTACCGTCGACACCGATGCGGCATTTGAGTGATACCGGTAGACCAGCCTCGGCCATCGCCGCTATGCAGTCGGCACTGTGTTGTGGCTCGCGCATCAAGACGGCTCCACCGCCAGCGCTACCAGCGATGCGGGCGCTGGGGCAACCAGCATTGAGATTGATCTCATCGTAGCCAGCATCCTGTGCCTGATACGCCGCCCAGCGAAGTTCCGCCGGGTCATTGCCAGCTACTTGTAGCGCCAATGGTGACTCGGCTGGGTCGTGAGCCAGCAACCGTTGGCGATCACCTCGGCGTAGCGCTTGGGTGGTGGTCATCTCTGTGTACAGCATTGCGTGGCGCGACAGCAGTCGCAGTAGGTGGCGGCAGTGCCGGTCGGTGCGATCGACCATGGGTGCTACGCAGAAGCGGTGCGAGGGATGCGATGGGAGGCTGGAGGACATAGCTGGCATCATAGCGCAATGCTGGGGAGAGGCTTGCAAATTGCCAGTGTATCAATGGAGATTTTTCTCGCCAAGAGGCAATGGCAGCAGTTAGCTACAATAGCGGTCAGCTATTATTGGTTGTCGGTCACGGCAAGGGAGCATCGGGCGCGTGTCGTGCTGGGGCGCTACTATTGCTACCCAATGCCCCCGATTGAACATGCTATGAATCGTCTGTACTGCTTCCCTGCATTGCCCCGAGCTTTGCCCTGTACTAGGGAAGAGCGATGAGTACCCCTCGCACCCGGGTGGCACCGTCGCCGACTGGGGCTCCACATCTTGGCACGGCCTATGTGGCGCTGTTTAACTATGCCTATGCGCGTAGCATGGGGGGGAGTTTTGTATTGCGCATCGAAGATACCGACCAGCAGCGCTCCTCAGTGGCGGCAGAGCAGGAGATCATCGCTGCCCTGCGTTGGTTGGGTCTCAATTGGGATGAAGGGCCAGATATCGGCGGGGACGTAGGGCCATACCGTCAGAGTGAGCGATCTGAGCGTTATCGTCACTACGCCGAGCAGCTGGTGGCATCAGAGCAAGCGTTTTACTGTTTTGCTACCCCCCAAGAGTTGGCGGCGATGCGCGAGGAACAACGCGCGCGCGGTGAGACCCCGCGTTACGATGGGCGTGCCCTGCAGCTATCTGCAACCGAGGTGGCGCGCCGGCGGGCGGCTGGAGAGCCCCATGTCATTCGCCTCAAGGTGCCAGATGTGGGCGCCTGCGAGGTGAACGACTTGTTGCGCGGAGCAGTGAGCATCGACTGGCGGCAGGTGGATATGCAGGTATTGCTGAAGGCCGATGGTCGGCCCACCTATCACTTGGCGAATGTGGTCGACGACCACGAAATGCGCATCAGTCATGTGGTGCGCGGTGAGGAGTGGCTCAGTTCGACCCCCAAACATCTGTTGCTATATCAGGCGCTGGCTTGGGAGCCGCCGCAGTATTGCCATCTGCCGTTGTTGCGCAACCCCGATCACAGTAAGCTCAGCAAGCGCCGCAATCCGACCAGTATTTTTTATTATCGGGATAAAGGTTATTTGCCGGAGGCGCTACTCAACTATCTTGCACGTATGGGCTGGTCGATGCCTGACGAGCGTGAGCGATTCAGTCTGGATGAGCTGATAGAGCACTTTGAACTCAGCCGCGTAGTGTTGGGTGGACCGGTATTTGACTTGGTCAAGTTAGATTGGCTCAATGGCCAATGGTTGCGCGAGCTGAGCCCACTAGAACTGCAACGCCGCCTAGTGGACTGGCGGCTCAATCCCGAGTTGCTGTCGGCAGCGTTGGAACATCTGCAACCGCGCATGGAGCGGCTCAGCGATCTGGTGCCGTTGGGCGGCTTTTTGCTTGGTGCGCCCCCAGAGGTAGATGAAGCGCATTATCGAGCACTGAAACCGCCGCTGGAGCGGCAACAGGCAGTGTTGCAGTGGGCACTTTGGGAGGTGGAGGAGCGCCGTTTCGACTTTGAGCGCGATGCCCTATTCAACGCCATGACGGCAGCTGCTGGGGCGTTGGAGCTGTCGCTACGCGATTGCTTCGCACCGTTATTTGTGGCGATCACTGGCCGTCCGAGCTCTATTTCTGTGGTCGATGCGATGGCGATGCTCGGTCCTGATCTCTGCGCTGAGCGTCTGCGTACGGCACTCACTACCATCGGTGCGCCATCGAAGAAAACGCGTAGGCAGTTAGAGGTACTGCGCGGGCAGGTGGGCAAGGCCAGTGCGGCTGATGTCGGCTCTGATGGGCGGGAGCCTGAGTGAGGGGAGGCCGAAAGCACCAGCGCTTTATTTGACCGAGGGTGGTGCTGGACACTAAAATCTAGCCTATAGGGATTGCCTAGAGGCAAAACCCGCGGGTGATGCCACAGCTCATGAGTAGTGGTAGCGAGACTTTAGTGGCCATAGCTCAGCTGGGAGAGCGCAACGCTGGCAGCGTTGAGGTCGGCGGTTCGATCCCGCCTGGCTCCACCACGGTCGTCGAGCCGAGGGGCTATGGCGATATGCGTGCCGCCATGCTATCCTGCGCTGTTGTCAGGCAATTGATATAGCTCTGTACCGCTCCTGTGAGCCCCAGCTGTAGCGCATCGGCGATGAGAGCATGGCCGATTGACACCTCCTGTAATGTTGGCAGTGCCGCCACCAGAGCCCCTAAGTTCTGCAGATTGAGGTCGTGCCCAGCATTGACCCCGAGCCCGGCTTGCGCCGCCGCTGTGGCAGCGTTCCTACAGCGCTCCAGAGCTTCTTCGGCACGTGTGCCGCCAGCCGCCCAAGCGAGGGCGTAGGGGCCGGTGTACAGCTCCACACGTGCCGCACCCAGTTCGGCAGCCCAAGGCATCAACGCTGCATCGGCATCAAGGAAGAGACTGCTGCGGATACCGTGCGCATCCAGCTCAGTGATCACCGCTTGTAGCATTTTGCGCACTGACGAGCATCGCAGGTCGAAGCCGTGATCTGAGGTGCGTTGTCCACTGGCATCTGGCACCAGCGTACACTGCGCTGGCCGTGTCGATAGTACTAGAGACATAAAGCCTGGATAGTGCTCTTTGTGCCCCGTGTTGGGCTGGGCGAGTTCCATGGGATTGCCTTCGACATTGAATTCCCGTGCCGTTGAGCGGCACAGCGTTGCCAGCGGAGCTAAGTCACTGGGTCGGATATGTCGTTGGTCGGGACGTGGGTGTACGGTCAGACCATGGGCACCGATAGCTAGTATCTGTTGTGCGCAATCTTGCAAAGCGGGCAGCTCACCATCGCGGGCGTTGCGCAACAGGGCAATTTTATTCAGGTTGACGCTGAGCCGTATCATTGCCCCAGCATTTTATATTAAGGCTTTTGGATGAAGGTGCGCACTCTATCTGCTATAAGCTCATAGTAATGCTTGACATCTCGCAATGGCTTTAATGCGTTATTGGCAGTACTCTTGGGGTTCTTTCCCACAGTTCCCACAGTGGCAGACTCAATCATAATCACCGTGGTGGGAACATCATGGTGTCCAAAGGCCAATCCTGTGCGTTGCTGAGCCATTTTGTCTATGACATCCATGCCATGTGAGACATGACCAAATACCGCATAGCCAGGCCGTTGTGAGGTGGCATCTAGATTGGGGTTGTCGCGCAGATTGATGAAGAACTGAGATGTGGCACTGTTGGGATTATTAGTGCGAGCCATCGCAATGCTACCGCGCACATTTTTCAGGTTGTTGTTCGATTCGTTGACAATGGGCGAGCGGGTCGGTTTTTCCTGCATGTTAGGGTTGAAGCCACCACCCTGTACCATGAAGTTGGAGATCACACGGTGGAAAATCGTACCGTTATAAAAGCCACTTTGGGCATAATCCACAAAATTCTGTGCTGTCTTGGGAGCCTGTGTGTGGTTTATTTTTAGTTGAACCAGACCAAGCGATGTCTGCAAATTGATCAGAGACCACTGCAGCTTTGATTCAGGCCTCGTTGTGTCTTGTATTTTTCCGCTACGAAGAGACTCCACCTGTGATTGCAAGGTATCTTGGGAGAGCGCTTGTGCTGATGCTGACGCTATGGGTACGGAACAGATCATGAGTGCTAATATGCTATTGCGAACGAACATGCTATCAGAAAGATCGACTACTTTCTTTGATGGAAAATGACTCCACTTCATTTTCATATCCTGATAAACGGCAAATTTAATTTAGCAACCACATCTACCGCTAAATTGCTGTTACTATAGCACAGTTAGCACGGTTAGCACAGTTGCTTAAAAGTATGGCATTGCAGCGCGTTGATGGAGTACCTGCAGGTGCAGAAGCAGAGCCAACCGTGTCGGAGGGCGCAATTCTAGACGGCACTCCGATCGAGCAGCTGCCCAATAATCTCTATATCCCCCCTCACGCTCTACGGGTCTTGCTGGAATCTTTTGAGGGGCCGCTCGATTTGCTACTCTATCTTGTGCGGCGGCGCAACTTAGACATATTGCGGGTCAATTTGCTAGAGATCGCCGAGCAATATATCAGCTACATTGATTTGATGGAGCGCATGCAAGTGGATTTAGCGGCCGAATACTTGGTCATGGCGGCTACGCTGACAGAGATTAAATTGCGTATGTTGTTGCCGCAGCCCGCCGTGTTGGAAGAAGACGGGGATGAGGTTTCGGCGGCTGCCCTTGTGCGACGATTGCGTGCCTACGAGCGCATTCGCGCTGGCGCTCAGGCGCTGGAGGGTCTGCCGCGCGAGGGGCGAGATTTCCAACTGGCACATGTGACCCCGCCGCCACTGCCAAGCCGTTTAGCCCCCGCGCCCACACCGCTGGAGCTGAGCAGAGTCATGGTGGCAATGCTGCGGGAGGGGAGGCAGCAGTATCATCGCCTGATCGGTGTGCAGTTGTCGGTGCGCGAGCGCATGGGGAACTTACTCTCGCGTCTGGTGAGTCGGCGTTTTATCTCTTGGGCACGGTTGCTGGTGTCATCGGAGCGGAGCCGCGGGGTGGTGGTGAATTTTTTGGCGGTACTTGAATTGCTACGCGAGCAGTCGATTGAAGTGGTGCAGATGCAATCTTTCGGGCCGATTTACCTGCGTAGCGGGGGGGGTGATGCTAGGGGGGGCGATGGCAAGCAAGCGGCCTAAGGGGCAACACCTAGTGCAGCTCATTGAGGGTCTGCTCTTGGCCGCAGACACGCCGCTCAGTGTGCGCCAGTTAACCCATCTATTCGCTCCAAAATCCCCTTTGGTAACAGAGTTGAAAGTTGCTCTAGCCGAGCTCGGTAGCGAGTGTGAACACCGTGCCTACAGCCTAGAGCAGGTGGCTGGGGGCTATCGCCTACGCCTTCGCGATGAACTCAATCCTTATCTTGAGCGCATGCGGCGCGAGCGTCCTCCGAGTTATTCCCGGGCGCTGATGGAGACCTGTGCGGCCATTGCCTACCGTCAACCCCTGAGCCGTGGTGACATCGAAAATCTGCGCGGAGTATCGCTGAGTCCAGGCATTTTACGCACACTCTTGGAGCGGGAATGGGTGCATGTGGTGGGTCATCGCGAGACCCCGGGACGCCCAGCGCTGTACGCTACCACCCAGCGTTTCTTAGCAGATCTAGGTCTGCGAAAGCTGTCCGATTTACCTCAGTTGCCAGAACTCTCGGGAGCCGAGCAGGACGCGCAGCTACCCGTCGCATTAGCTGATAGCGATGAAGCTACCACTGCCACGGTTTCCGGCACGCAGGTGACGGAGGACAGACCTGAGCCGCAGTTGCTTATTGATGACAATGACGATACCCCCGTTGCCGAGGATGTCATGCCCACTGCCGCTAAGACGGAACCCCCGAAGTGGCCGGTTGTCACAGCTGATTTCGATCAGGCACTGCTGGCGGAAGCTGTTCAATCACCGGACAGCGTGCCTCTAGACGATGCAGAAGATACCACTGGACAAGCGAGCGAAGCGCATCAAGGCGAGGAGCCAGCCATCATGCCGTTGCCCCCGCTATCTCTTGATCCCGAGGTGTCCACTATTGCCTCCTAAGCGCGATGACGATCATCGTCATCGCCCGGTGACTACAGTGCCACCCTCGCCGCAGCCGAGGGTGGTCAAAGAGCGCTTGCAGAAGCTGCTGTCACGTGCTGGCTACGCCTCACGCCGTGAGGCCGAGCGCTGGATTGCTGGGGGTCGATTGACAATTAACGGCGATCAGGCGCGCCTTGGTAGCGTCGCCGGGCCGCAGGATCGACTGTGTTTAGATGGTCGCCCACTCGTCTGGCCTGATCCCCCCTGTCATCCTCGCGTTCTGCTCTACCACAAGGCCGAGGGGGAGATTTGCACACGGCGTGATCCAGCGGGTCGGCGCACCGTATTCGAGCAGCTACCTGTATTGCTCGATTCGCGCTGGGTCGGTGTTGGGCGCCTTGATATCAACAGCAGTGGTCTGATGTTGTTCAGTGATGACGGCGAGTTGGCACATCGGCTGATGCATCCCTCGGCACAGATTGAGCGCGAGTACTTAGTGCGTGTGCGCGGGTCGGTTGCGCCGCGATTATTGCAGCGCTTGCTGGATGGTGTCGAATTGGAGGATGGTTGGGCTAGATTCAGCGATATCCAAGCCTCCGAGGTCGATCGGGATGGAGCTAATCGCTGGTTTTGCGTTGTCTTATTAGAGGGGCGCAACCGTGAAGTGCGCCGTCTGTGGGAGAGCCAAGGGTTACAGGTGAGCCGCCTAAAACGGGTACGTTTTGGCAATGTGTTCTTGGGACCCAGAGACCACCGTAGCCACTGGCGTGAGCTATCCGAAGCTGAATTACTAGGGTTGCAGGCATTGTTGCCCTAGGGAAAGCCTGATGTATTGACCGCTCGGAGTGCTCAACAGA
This sequence comes from Gammaproteobacteria bacterium, assembly GCA_014238345.1. GTDB lineage: Bacteria > Pseudomonadota > Gammaproteobacteria > JABABF01 > JABABF01 > JABABF01. The sequence goes on along the minus strand of JABABF010000136.1, from coordinate 2,887 downwards.
TCAATGGTGTATTACGAGCCTACAATCCACGGCACGACCTTCAATCTCTAACGGCTGATAGTTGGAATGGCGTTCGGCACGGTTGTGTTGAGCGCTACGGGCTACGGTATAGTCAATAACCTGATCAGCTCCGCGGGGGAGTGCAACAAATAGTCTGCGCCCCAGTGCTCTGGTGGATCGTCGCTGTGTATGTAGCCCCAAGTGGCGGCGGCGGCGCCCATGCCAGCGTTGTGTGCGGCCTCGATATCGCGTCGGTGGTCGCCGACGTACAGCGCTTGCGCTGTCGTGCATCCCAGGGTGCGGCAGGCGCGCAACAGCCCCGCTGGATGTGGCTTTGGAGCCTCCACTTGATCGGCGCATACCAAAGTGTCTGGAGTCATCTCCATAGCGAGTAGCAAGGGTTCGCACAGAGCCGCTGGTTTGTTGGTGACAATGCCCCACGCTAGGTTGTGGTGTGGCAAGTGGTTCAGCAGTTCAGCGATGCCATCAAAGGGCTGTGTATGTGCGCCGAGCCCTTGTTGATAGGCGTGTAGCAAGGCGCGATGGCGTGCGTCGAAGGCGGCTACGGGCTCATCTTCACCAAAGCCCAGTTGCACCAGTGCTCGCGCGCCGTCCGACACGCGTTCTCGAATGCGCGCTTCCGGCAGCGGCGCGAGACCAGCATCGCTGAGCAATTGATTGAGTACTACGGCAAATTCAGGAGCAGTGTCAAGCAGGGTGCCATCAAGGTCGAACAGCACGGTGTTTATAGTCACCTGGGGTGGTGGCATAGGTGTCCCTCACTCAGCTGGGGCTGGGGGCATGTTTTTGTTAGACCCCCGCTTTGCGGGCGTGGGCGATGTAGTTGATGCGCACATCCGAATGTAGCTGGAAGCGTCGCTCCAGCGGCTGCAGGCGGAAGCCGCTGATATCGGCCAGCTGCAATCTGGCCGTGCGCAGCATCCGCCCTAATTCGCTGGGGCGGATAAATCGCTGGTAGTCATGGGTGCCACGCGGTAGCAGATTGAACAGATATTCCGCGCCGACTACGGCCATAAGCCAGGACAGTGGGTGGCGGTTCAAAGTCGAGAAATAGAGATCACCACCGGGTCGTGTCAGTTTTGCTGCTGCGTGTACCACGTCCTCTGGGCGTGGTACATGCTCAAGCAATTCAAGACAGCAGACGATATCGTACTGCCCCGCCCGCTCGGCGGCGAAGGTGTCGGCCTCGGCCAGCAGATACTCCACTTGTAGTCCAGATTCGGCGAGGTGTAGCTGGGCAGTTTTGAGGCTGGCCGCAGCCATATCAATACCGGTTACATGGGCACCGCGCAAGGCTAGCGCCTCGCACAGTAGGCCGCCGCCGCAACCGATATCCAGCACCTTGAGTTCGGCTACGGGCGAATGTAGATCAATGTAGCTGAGCCGCGCCGGATTGAGCCAGTGCAGTGTTTTAAACTCACCCTCAGGATCCCACCAGCGTGCGGCCAGAGCGTCGAAGCGCTGCAGCTCGGCAACATCCACATTGTTGGATTTCATTTCCGCAGTGGCTTCGCCCATGCTGTCTCCTAAGTTGCCTTGGCGTTGGTAGCGATGGTCGTCTAGGGGCTATAATAACCAGTTGCCAGCGCTTTAGGGTGTTTGGTGCGTAGAGTTAGGGGATGACAAAATAAACCCATGGTAGTGATACGGCTAGCCCGCAAGGGAGCCAAAAAAAGGCCTTTTTACCACATTACTGTGGCGGACCAGCGCAGAGCCTCTGGCGGCCGTCAGCTTGAGCGCCTCGGTTTCTTCAATCCGTTGGCGCGCGGTCAGGAGGAGCGGTTACGCCTGGACTTGGAGCGCTTGGACATGTGGTGTGGGCGCGGTGCTCAAATGTCTGATCGGGTGCGAAAATTGGCGGGGGAGGCGCGGCTCAGCGACGAAGAGTACAGCCGTCGTCAGCAGGTATTGGCTGGCCGCCGTGAGCGCCGTATGGAGCGTCGGATTGCCGCCCAAGCAACGACTGCCAGTGCCGAGGAGATGCCCGCCGTCGAGGATGCTCCCCCAGCGGATGAGGGGGAGTTGCCTGCCACCCCCGATGTCGCTGATAGTTCTGCGGATAGCACGGATAGCGCGGATAGCACGGATAGCGCGGATGGTGCGGATGGTGCGGATAGCACGGATGGTGCAGATGGTGCAGATGAAGCATCTGTCACAGAGGTGTCTGGTGAGGAGTTGGCTACAGAGTCCGGTGCCGATGCTAGTGACGACCTCCACGAGGCCGCGCCGAGCGATGATGATGTGGCGGCAGAGGCTAATAAGGCGGGCGGTGACGAGGTCGTAGCAGCGGCTCAGAGCGATGGCGATGCCGATGAGGCCACCCACGGCGACACCGCGGAACGCGTCGCGGACTGATCATCCGGCAGCGCCGCCGGATCATGTGATAGTGGGGCGCCTCGGAGCACCCTACGGTGTTCGCGGTTGGTTGCATCTGCATGCTTTCACTGATGCGCCGGAGCAATGGCGTGACTATATCAGGGATGCCTGTCAATACAGCGATGGCGATGGCGTTTGGCAGAGCCTCGCACTGCGCACCAAGTTGCGGCGTGACGGAGGATTGATCGCCTGCGTATTGGGTAGCGAAGACCGAGATTCGGCTCGGCGTTGTACTGGTTGGTGGCTGGCCGTGCAATCGACATTGTTGCCAGTGCTATCCCCCGATGAATATTATTGGCATCAGCTGGAAGGACTACAGGTATGGCATGACGAGAGCCGTGGTTTGCTGGGCTGTGTTGAATGCCTGCAGGCCACTGGTGCCAACGATGTCCTGGTCGTGCAGCCTTGTGCGGGCAGTATCGACCGCCGCCGCCGCTTAGTGCCCTGGGTGCCCGGGCAAGTAGTGCGCGAGGTGGATTTGGCGGCGGGG
>JABABF010000135.1 GCA_014238345.1 Gammaproteobacteria bacterium | reverse complement strand
TCTATACGGTAGCTCAGTAGCTCCTCGCCGCGATCGGCATCGTAGTTGCAGGAATGGAACTGCATCAGTTGTGCTGGCTGTGGCACTGTTTGTACCTTTACTACACGCGTACCTTTACTACGCGTACCTTATACATGCGTAATACATGCGTGCTTTTCACGATGTGGCATCAATGGCTATTATTGACGCGCCACATCCCACAGATGCCATTTGATGCTGATGTAAGTCATCAAGAGGTAACTGAATACCGGAGCACATCCTGTCATGGTACTGAGCGGTTGGGCGGAGGGCGTGTAGTCAATGCTCTGCGCTGCGCGCCACTCATTGCCGCGTAGTAGCCAATGGTCAAAGCGATCGTGCGAGTATTTGAACACATGATAGCCGGGAACTTTGCGGTGCCCTTCGCAGCGCCCTCCAATAAGTTGTCTATTGGCATCAAAATTATCGCAGTGCAGTTGCGGGCCAGCATCTTCAATAGCGAGAAAGCGGTCATCTGCCACCCATAACTTGCGCACCTTGTTGGGGATGTCGCTTTGTAGCATCACCGGTGACCCTGGAAATTGGATACCCTGCGCTTCGACGCTGTAGGCAAATACAGCAAGTCGCTTGCCCTTGTCACAGCGGATAGTGCGGGTATCTGCTGACCAACCCCAGCCGGGGGTGCAACCACACAGGCATAGCAACGCTAGAAGGCAAGTGGTGCGGTGGATATTGAGGCCGAGCCAGCTCGCCCGTAGTGATTTATCTATACAGTTCAACGCAACCTCCAGAGCGGGGTGCTATGGCCTGGAGCACCGAGCGTGATCCAAGATTTGGCTTTTGGCTGAGGAACTCTCATAGAGGATTATATGCGTGCTACTGGCGAGATCATAGCGAATTTGCCTCACTTTTAATGGGAGAGGGGTCATCGGCTCCCCCCACGCTCGCACTGTGGTTGGCTACGAGAAGCACATCGATTCACATTCACACTGTTTGAGTGTACTAAGGATACCTGTGTCGGTGGCACCCTACATGGGACAGCGCCATGCACACTGAACTCAGGGCGACAATAAGATCAGTCCCTTGATGACCATTTCATAGATTGCCTGCGCAGAGGGGAGAAACACGAAGCGCCGCCGACACCCCGTCGCCATAAATCTGAGCGGCAGGGATGAGGGCGGCTCAAAATCAATACCAGTGACCGCCTGCCATTGTGGGTCTATGCCCGCAGCGCGCCACCATCTCTCTGGCAATGCCCATTTGCGCAGCTGGTTGTCTGCGTATTTCACCAGGATGTGGCCGGGAGCCATGCGCGAATTTTTACATGTATAGCGCTGCTTTAGCTGAAATTTCCCCCACTGGTCTAGATTGTCGCAGTCGAGGGTGTAATGATCCCGCATGATGACGAGGAATGCATCCCGCGCCACCCAAATTTTCTCGGCTTGTCGAGACGATACACCTATCGCGGTCTGTGCCCTAGGGCTGTAGCTGAAACGCGCCCATCCCAGTGGCCCCCACTTGGATGCCTGCGGATTCTTGCGGGCACTATAGGTATGGTGCTTGCAGACGTATCCACTCGGTAGCCCTCCGTCCCAGCAGTGTTTGCTGCGGGGACTGCCATCGTCACAGATGATGGTTGGCTGTATGAGGTTGATCACAACGCAGGCCAGCGCGATGGTGAGTATCACAGCGATCAGGCCTCGACCTTGCTGTCGGGATCGCGATATGGGGATGCTCATGGAGTGAGCAATGCGGCCGCCTCCAAGGCAAAGTAGCTGATCACCGCATCGGCACCCGCCCGCCGCAGGCACAGTAGCGATTCCATCAGTGCGGCTTCGCGATCGATCATGCCGCGCTCGGCGGCGGCCACATGCATGGCGTATTCGCCACTGACCTGATAGGCGAAGAGCGGTGCACGCAGTTCCTGTTTGACGCGTTGCACCACATCCAAGTAGGGCATGCCGGGTTTGATCATGATGATGTCCGCCCCCTCTTCCAGATCAAGGCGGCACTCGCGCACGGCCTCGTCTAGATTGCCTGGATCCAGCTGGTAGCTGCGTTTATCCGCGCCCCCCAGTGCTGCCGACGAGCCAATCGCATCGCGAAAGGGTCCGTAGTAGGCCGAGGCGTATTTGGCGGCGTAGGAGAGGATCAGGGTGTCTTGAAAGCCTTCGCCCTCCAGTGCATCGCGGATGGCTGCGATGCGCCCGTCCATCATGTCCGATGGAGCAACGATGTCGGCTCCAGCGCGGGCATGGCACAGCGCTTGGTGGCACAACGCCGCTACGGTGGGATCGTTGCACACTGAACCAGCGGCATCAACGAGGCCGTCCTGCCCGTGACTGGTGTAGGGATCCAAAGCAACATCGGTGATCACCAGCAGCTCCGGAGTGGCCTCCTTCAGCGTGCGCACCGCCTGCGGCACCAATCCGTCTGGATTAGTGGCTTCACTACCTGCAGCGTCTTTGTGTGCCGCTGATATCACCGGAAACAGGCACACGGCACCGATGCCCAGCGCCATGGCATCGTGTGCCGCCGCCGCTAATCGGTCGACGCTGAGCCGATGCTGGCCGGGCATCGCCTTTATCGGTTCGACGCTATCCTTTCCTTCGCGCACGAACAGCGGCCAGATCAGCTGCGCTGGGCTGAGTTGCGTCTCGCGCAGTAGCGAGCGCAGCGCGGCATTGCGGCGGGTGCGGCGCAGGCGGGTACGTGGATAGCGTCCGCCAGCACTCATGCCGCCTCCTCATCCCGTGCAGCAACAGCGGTGAAGGCGCGCTCTGCCGCTGCCAGTGTCGCGCTGATCTCCGCCGCTCCATGGGCGGCAGAGACAAAGCCAGCCTCGGCGGCTCCAGGAGCCAGATAGATACCCTCGCGCAACATGGCGTGGAAAAAGCAACGAAAAGCCGCTTCGTCAGTCGCCTGCATCCCGCGCAGATCCCACACAGTTTCTGATGCTCCGAAGCACAGCCCAAACATGCCGCCGATTTGCGACACCATCAACGGTACCCCCGCATCCCGAGCTCGCGCTCGCAACCCATCGGCTAACTGCGCCGTGTGGGCATGCAAACGGTCATAGAACCCCGCTTGACGCGCCTCGCTCAGTGTGGCGAGACCTGCACACACGGACAGTGAATTGCCCGCCAAAGTGCCTGCTTGATAGACTGGCCCCAGCGGTGCCAGTTCGGCCATCAGCTCGCGCCGCCCGCCAAAAGCGCCGATCGGTAGGCCGCCGCCGATGGCTTTGCCCAGCGTTACCAAATCCGCCGACACACCGAAGCGCTGCCCGGCATCTCCCCAACCGAGTCGAAAGCCCGTCATCACCTCATCGAAGATCAACAGTGCGCCGCTGTCATTGCACAGTGTGCGCAGCTGCTCAAGGAAGCCCGGGCGCGGCAAGATGCAACCCATATTACCAGCCACTGGCTCAACGATGACGGCGGCGAG
>JABABF010000134.1 GCA_014238345.1 Gammaproteobacteria bacterium | reverse complement strand
GTCATGATCGGTGAGATCGGCGGCACGGCGGAAGAGGAGGCGGCGGCGTGTATTCGCAGTGAATTGAGTAAGCCAGTCGTCGCTTACATCGCCGGTGTGACCGCACCACCGGGCAAGCGTATGGGGCATGCTGGGGCTATTATCTCCGGCGGCAAGGGGACTGCCGAGGAGAAATATCAGGCACTGGAGGAGGCAGGTGTGCACACTGTGCGTAGTATTGCCGAGATCGGCTCGGCGCTGATGGAGCAGCTCGGCTAGGCTACTGTCCGGTCAAGTTGCCGCGCCGCATCTCCATGCCCCAAGTTCCCTTGACGAGGCTGGGTGTCTAGTGAGTGAGGCCGATGACCACTGATGATCCAGTGGCGGTACTGGGTGGCGGTAGCTTTGGCACCGTACTAGCCCATGTCCTCGCCCAGAATGGCGTTGATACACGACTGTGGCTACGCAATACCGAACTGGCGCAGGAAATCTGCGAGCAGCACCGCAATACGGCCTATCTCCCCAACTTACGCCTGCACGATCAGCTGCGGGCATTGACCGACCCCGCTCAGGCATTGGCCGGGGTGTCCGGAGTACTGATTGCTCTGCCCAGCCATGTGATGCGCGACACACTGCTGTCGATCGCCCCCTTACTGGCTCCGGGCACCTGTATTATCAGCGCTGTCAAAGGCATTGAGCACAGCGGTTTTCTACGGATGAGCCAAGTCTTACAGGAACTACTACCTGCCTGTACTATCGGGGTGCTATCAGGTCCCAATTTGGCGATGGAGATCGCCCGTTGCGAGATCACTGGCACCGTACTTGCCAGCGAGGATGAACAGCTGCGTAGCTGGGGTCGGCGCATCCTTGGTAATGCCTATTTCCATGTCTACCCGAGTACTGATGTCATCGGGGTCGAATTGGCCGGTGCCCTGAAAAACATCTACGCTATTGTTTCAGGTATTGCCAGTGAATGTGGGGTCGGCTACAACTCAATCAGCCTGATTCAGACCGGGGCGGTGGTGGAGATGAGTCGCTTCGCTCGCCGCTGTGGAGCTAATCCCGACACTTTCATGGGTTTGGCGGGTCTCGGCGATCTGCTCGCTAGCTGCCACTCGCCCGATAGTCGCAACCATCGCCTCGGTCGGGCATTGGGGCGGGGTGTTGATCTGGATGCCGCTCAACAGGAGGTGGCGCAGACCGTCGAGGGCATCCCCACGCTACGGGCGGTGCACGATCGCGCACGAGCCATCAATGCCCATATGCCGATTGTCAATGGCCTCTACGCTATGCTCTACGAAGGGCGTTCCATCCCCGAGGTGGTTCGTGAAATGCTGCGCCTGCCCGCCGGACAGGATGTTGAGTTAGAGGGGGTATCAGACTAGAGTATGAGTAAGGGAGCCTGAGGGCGCTAATTAGAGCAAACTGAGCAGTGCCCGCGCACTGCTAGTCTCGCCACGCAAGGCGGTACATTTGGCTGTGGCACCACAGCTCCCATCAGCTCTCAGCTCCATGCATAGATGGCGCGCTTCGGTGACGACAGCCACAGCGTGCGCCCCACACATTTCGAGTAGTCCATCAGCGATTTCGGCGCTGAGGCGCTCTTGCAGTTGCAGGCGCCGTGAGTACATTTTGAGCAGGCGGTTGATCCGCGACAGAGCCAGTACCTGCCCGGCGGGTAGATAGGCGATATGGCAATATCCAAAGAAGGGTAGCAGGTGGTGCTCACAAGTCGAATGTAATGGCAGATCGCGCAGCACCACCGCATCATCAGCGTGCTGTGCAAACAGCCCATCTTTTTTTATGGCAGACAGATTTTCGGTGTAGCCGCTGGTGATATAAGAGAAAGCTTGGCTCGCTTTGAGTGGGGTTCCAGCACGGGTCAAGCGTTGCGCCTCGGTGGTGGGCAGTTGTAGTAACAGACGCTCGTAGGCCAGTTGGGCATCGCTTTGGGGAGCCATGGTGAGGTCTTATGACAGAGATGAACGCTATTCTAATCCGCTTTGATGCCTTCCGCCGCCATCGTATAATGACAGTGATGATGTGGTGGCTGGCGACCTACCAAAACGGGCTATGGTGGCGGCGCACAGATGAGCGAAAATACTTTTGGCAAGCTATTCGCTTGCACCAGTTTCGGAGAGAGTCACGGCTCGGCGATCGGTTGCGTGGTCGATGGTTGTCCACCTAATTTGGAGCTGAGCGAGGCGGATTTAGAGCGCGATTTAGCGCGGCGGCGACCAGGGCGCTCACGCTATACCAGTCAGCGGCGAGAAACGGACCAGCCGCGTATTTTGTCAGGGGTGTTTGAGGGGCGCACGACGGGAACACCGATCGCTATCCTAATTGAGAATGTCGACCAGCGTTCGCGCGACTATGAGAAGGTGCGCAGCCATCTGCGTCCCGGTCATGCCGACTACGTTTATTTACACAAATACGGCCACCGCGACCATCGCGGTGGCGGCCGCGCCTCGGCGCGTGAGACCGCAGTACGGGTGGCCGCTGGTGCCATCGCCAGAAAATACTTGAGTGAGTGCTGCGGCGGTATCCGCATCTCGGCTTGGTTGTCGCAGCTAGGGTCGACCCAACTGGGTTGTCCACAGCCCTTGGCGGTTGATGACAACCCATTTTTCTGCGCCGACCCGGAGCGTGTTCCCGAGTTGGAGGAGCAGCTGCAAAGCCTGATTAAGGCGGGCGATTCAGTGGGAGCCGAAGTGACGGTGGTGGCCAGAGCTGTGCCGCCGGGTCTAGGTGCGCCGCTCTACGGTCGCTTGGATGCCGAGTTGGCCGCCGCCCTGATGAGCATTAACGCTGCCAAAGCGGTGGCCATCGGTGATGGCTTCGAGGTGGTTGCCCAGCGCGGTTCCCAGCACCGCGATGAGATGACCCCAGAGGGTTTTTGCTCCAACCATGCCGGTGGTATTGTTGGCGGCATCTCCACCGGGCAGGATATTGTCGCCCGTGTCGCCTTTAAGCCGACCTCTAGTATTCGCCTGCCCGGTCGCGGCATTGATGTGGACGGCAATGCGGTGGAGGTGGTGACGACCGGTCGCCACGACCCTTGCGTAGGTCTGCGTGCCGTTCCGGTGGCCGAGGCCATGTTGGCGCACCTGCTGATGGATCACTGGTTGCGCCACCGCGCCCAGAATGCTGAGGTGAGTTCGTCGACACCTCAGCTACCAGCAGGGGAGTCATCACGCTGAGTGCAACCATTTTGTACAGACGGCAGTGTTGGCTGAGCTAAGGGCGATGGCAATATGATCATTGCCAGCTACTTTGGGCAATGTTTGATTTGCATATTAGCGGCTGGGCACAGCGATGCGAGCAGGTTATCACCAACCATCCGAACGAGCTTCGCGCTCACGGGGAGGCAATGCTTGGGATTCCCCCCCCCTAGCGGGAGAAGTTAATGTGGTGATAACCTTTGGAATCGGTCGGGCCGAGGGCATCGTGTAGCAACCGCCGTGCTGCGGGTGGCAGTGGCTGGGTGGATCGTAGCTGTGCATCGATCTTCCACTTTGGTGACTGCTCTTGGTAGCGCCAGGTGCCCTCAATTTCTAGCAGACCACCTTCATTGCTGATATGACCGGTGATCACACCATGTTCCTCCTCGGACTGGGGGACAATTTGCAGTTCACCGAGTGTCAGCAGAGCCCCAGCACTGCTAAGGCGGGCATCGCGCCAAGTGAATACGGCATCGCGCAGCGCTGGCGGTGTGCCCAAAGATAGCATTTTGGCGCGGAAAAATAGCGTTCCATCCACTGCCATACCGGGGGGCAACCAGTGGTGCGCGATGGCCGCAGGCATCAGCGCACGCACATCGCGTAGCGCGATGCCACCGTCGCCTGTGCTGAGTTCACTGCTGAATAGCTGCCCTTGGGTATCAAGCGCTAGCTGCAAGGAAATTTTAGGGGGCCACAGTGAGGCATCAAGGGACCACTGTAGTGCGCCCAGTGGTAACCACTTATCTCCCAGTCGCCATGCGGTAGCCTTGGCGCGACCAGACCATGGCTGGCCACTGATGCCCTCAATGTGTAGCGAGTGCAATCGTTTGATGAGCGGCTGGAGTGCTCTATCAGCTGGAGCTTGCAGTACTAGGAACACAGCGAATAGAGCTATTGTTGCGAACCCAAGTAAAGGCCACGACAGTTTGATGTGCAATGGTGCCAGCCTCATTGTCGTAACTCAATGCTCAGATGGATCTGACCGGGTTGCGGGGTACTGCTGAGTTCCATTGATTCGATGGTGATCTGGTGTCGTTGCTCTAGTAGGTGCAGCCAGCTGATGACATTGTTGGCATCGCTTTTTTCCATCCGTATCTGAATGCGCCCCTCGGCTATGGGCTGCAGTCGTTTGATACTCAGCTGCTGTGCCGTTGCAGTCTGTTGTATGGTGCCCACGAGATCCGGTGGCATTGGGCGGTACTTGGCTCCCCGTTGTTGCGCTCGCAGATCAAGGCGCAATTGAGCCACAGTGGATTGTATCCAGAGCAGCGTTTGACGCGCCTCAAGGTTTTGCCGCTCCAGCAACTCGCGTTGTATGGCTAAGGGTTCCCAGAAGCGCAACAGCACAAAGGCGCTGAGCAGTACGGTCAGCACCAGTAACAGCCACTGCTCGCGTTGCTCAAGTCCGAGCCACCAGTTGCGCACCGCATTCATTGTGAGCTCCCCACAATGTTGCACAGGAAGCGTGCCCGCACCCGCTTGTTGCGCAAGGCGTTGCTACCAAGCATTTGCGCCTTGAGTCCGTGCTGCTCGAAGAGCTGTCGGATCGTGTCGACATTGCTAAAACCCGCCACCTCGATTTCCACTTGTAATGTCTGTGGCTGTTCGATACGATACTGCATGGCATGTAGACGAGATGTGGGTTGCTCGCGCAGTACTGCGGCGACGCGCTCTAGCAGGGGCAATACATAACTGTGTTGTGCCTTGCCATCTCCCGCGCTACTAGCGATGCTCTCAAAAGCCTCGCGCGCTTTTTGTGGGCGCCGTTCTTCGGCATCAAAGAATTCTCTGTGTACGGCGGCGATGGCTGTGCCGAGCTGATCAGATTCTTGTTGCAGCTGGCGGACATCGCCGTGTGCGATCAGGCTGTAGAGCAGGACATTGCCGATAAACAACGCTGCCGTCACGCGCCACTTCGACCATAACTGCGCCCATGAGATGGGGGGCTTGAAAGCGCCCTGTAATAGGTTGACGATATCGCGGGCGCTGAGCGCTTCGGAGGCTACATTGGGGATGGCTCCGTTGCTGGAGATCACTTCTATACAGGTTTGCAACTGGGGTGGAAACCATGCGATGACAGCATCGCGTTGGCTGTCCTCAACATGCAGTTGAATGCATTGTGGTGTAGCCTCGGCCGCCAGTAATTCCAGTAGCTCGGTAGCGTTGGCGGCATGGCAGACACAGCTCTGGCCGCTGGCGCTGTGTACGACGAGCTGCTGCATCCACGCAGCAGCTCCCCAGCCATGCTCTGGGCGCCTCAGTAATTGTTGTGCAGGAACGCATAGCGTAGGGCTGAGCTGTGCTTGTAGGAGTTGCTGGAGATGTTCATTCAGTAGCGAGCGCCGCACGATAGCGGCTACGACGCTATCTGTAGCCGGTGGTGCCAATGCCACATGTAGTAGCGTGAGCTCTTCGCTCAGCTCTTCTTCTAGTGTATAGGGGACGCTCTGTGTGGCGTGGCTTCGTTCGTTCGGGGCTAGCGCCAAGCGGCGCAACAGCACATCTTCAGCGGGCAGTGCCAGCACGATGGGCTCATTGCGGTGTCGGGCGGCAATACTCGCACAGTCATCCTCGCCACTGTCATCGGCCAGTCGCCAGTAATAGCGCCCGCGCTTAGTTGGGAGCAATAGCAGCGGTACAGGGGAGGGTGAGTTTAGAGTTCTCACAACCAAGAGTAGGAACGGTAGGCGATCAAGATGCGGGAATGCTCTTTCTCAATATTAAAAGGCATAGACATCAGGCTGATCAATCTAAAGCTGTGATCGTTGAACAACACTTCAGCGCGCATCAAGAACTCGCGGTTTCTCACATTGAGTCCAGGCGCTTCAATTGCTCCCGACCAGCCGGATAAGTTTTGGAAACTAGAGACACTGCTGAATTGGCGGCCATGGGTGGACAGTATGTTGTCTAGTTCCTCGTCGCTGATTGGGCTGAGTCCATAAGTATTGGGCAGACTGCGCAATACATTACGGCTCGCGGTGTTGACATTAATACCAATACTGGCGCTGGGAATCGAGATTGAGACATGCGGTGCCAGCAGACGGTACAGGCGTGGGCTGATTCGAGGAATCAATTGCAGCTCGGATAGGCTGGTCATGAAATTATTGCGTGGGCGGTAGTCGAGACCGAGATTTTGATAACTACCATCTTCCATGCCACCGAGTCCTTCTGGCTGTGTGTTCGAATCTATCCAGTCAAATATTGCTTGGGTGATCTCTAGCGCCTCTTGCTCAGACAGTGGCAATTCATTAAACGAGCGCAACAGACGGATGAAGCGACGTTGATAGATATTGTAGGGTACGGCGTTGCGTCCAGCGAGGTTGGAGCCATTGGTGATCTCGTTGATCGGCATCTGGGCACCAATACTCTCAAAACGAAAACGCAGTTCGCCACCGTCAATTGAGATACTGTGCCTATGGTTCCATGCCTCACCCAAGTGATCGACGGCACTTTCTCCGTAGAGCAAAGAATTTTCCAGCAGGACATGCGTGGCCATCTGCTCTGCGCTCAGTAAATAATAGTGGGCTTGTTCTGCGCTGAGCTGGTTATCAAAGCGGCGCAGACGCACTAGGTAGTCATTTCCCATACTGACGGCGAGGGCAGAGGCTAGCGCCACAACCAACATGGCGAGCACCAAGGCCACCCCGCGCCGATGATCCGCTGAGCTAGTCATGACGGCGTTTGGATCTTATTCAAATAGGATCTGCGCTGGCTCTCCATATTTTTGAAATTGGGAGGAGGCAGCACCATGGGACGCGATTCAAAGATGCGTCTCACCGAGCCCCAATCACTAAACTCCAACTTGATTTCAATGGCAATAGGCATGTTTTGCCAAGGGTTTAATGATTGATCAATCCAGTGGTCAATCCACTCAGTGTCAGTATAATCGTCACTGCTCGCCACTTGCCGTAGAAAACGCAGGCTGATCGATTCGACACCGCTCAGCACCGTAGTGGTGCGGTAGTTATCAGCGGCGCGATCCAAGCCCAGCCACGCATCGCGCAAGAGGCGGTCGCCATCAAAGCGATAGCGCACTCGTTGTAAGGTGCTACGCGCGTGGATATTGCCGGGATTATGGTGGCCGCTACGCGTGAATGAAAATAATTGGTAAGGCTCACCTTCGGATTCAAAAGCATGGCGATAGTTGCTGTTTTCGTCGCGAATTGGGCGCGGGTAGGCATGGCGTATATCGCGTGCGAGAGTCAACATCCCCAAATAGATTTCATTGTTGCGGTGGTCAGCTTTTTGGTTGCGTTCACGGGCAGTGACGACTACATCGAGTCCGCTGTAGGCCATACCGCCGAGCAAGGCACTGATTGAGATGGCGAGCAATAACTCGATCAGCGTAAAACCCAAGTGATTTTGCGTAGACATCAGGGATCGCCTTGCTCACCGGTAGACTGGCTCAGCTCCAGTACACGGGCATCGTATAAATAGCTGTGATTGGAGGCTATCGCTGAACGATCATTGCCACGCCATACCCGAACTTTCACTAGATACAGCTCGACCAGCTTGTTGTCATGACGCATACTGACTTCCCAGCGCCAGCTGCGTCCTGCCATTTCTTCTGTGCCGCTGGAATTGTTGTCAGGCAATTCCCCTTGGGTGCGGTGTTGGATGATAATTTCGGTCAGCACATTGCCAGCCACCCAGCTGGCGATAATTTTGTCACGCAGATAGGCAGTTCCGTCCAGCTGCTGTATGGTGTTGAGCAACAGCGCAGGCAATGCCAAGGACACGATAGCCACGGCAACTAATACCTCAATCAGAGAAAATCCCCGCGCCTTTAGCACTACTATTCCTCGTTGTCTTCTAGTAGCAGGGTGCCATCAATGTTGGCACTGATCCGCACGGGTAGCCGCAGGCTATTGAGCAATGACAGGCTCAGCGAGAAAGCGGTCACCTCGCCACTGGACAAGAACATGAGCTGTGGCACCAGCAGCTCTTCGGCTTGTTCATCTGTGGACTCATCAAGCCTCCGTTCGTAGCTATAGTCGACCACTGATGCTTTATCCAAGGACAATTCGTAATCTATCCCCTCTATCGTCAAATCCGCACTGATTCCGGGTAGAAACTGGCGGCTGCTATAGCCGCTTTGGCCTCGCAATTCACGCCATTGTTGCTGCGCCTCTTCATAGCGTAACCAGCGGTAGCGATAGCGTGTGCTACCGTCGGTCAGTGTGTCGTCCTCAGTGGGCTCGACCTCTTCGAGCAACCACCCAAACTGGCGGTCTAGCAAGATAGCCTCTTCACGAGCCAGTCGCATTTGCTGTAGCAGATTGCGTGAGATATTCCCCAGATCTCGCGCGCGATTTGGGCCTAGGTTGAGGCTTGCCATTGAGACCATCAATCCGATGATCAGCAATACGACCAGCACCTCCAAAAGCGAGAAGCCGCGTTGCTGTTGGTGGTAGGGCATCATTGGCTCACTGTGGATAGTGGCTACCGATGCGGCGGCTAAGGTGCCTCCCAGTTACCGAGGTCTCGGTTTTCTCCATCGCCACCAACGATCCCATCTGCTCCCAAGGTAAAGATGTCCAGCTCGCCGTGTTGCCCAGGGTGCTGATAATTGTAGGGGTGTCCCCAGGGATCTTTGGGCAATCGGTCGAGATAACCACCTTCCTTCCAGTTGTTACCACCGCTGTCGGGTCTTCGCACCAGCGCCTCCAGTCCTTGTGCAGAATTGGGGTAGCGATAGTTATCGAGGCGGTAAATCTTTAACGCAGTCTCTATGGTGCGGAAGTCGGCAAAGGCTTTTTGTTGCCGTGCCTGCGAGGCGCGCCCCAGTACTTTAGGGCCGACATAGCTGATGAGAATACCGATGATGACCAGTACCACCAGTAT
>JABABF010000133.1 GCA_014238345.1 Gammaproteobacteria bacterium | reverse complement strand
CCCCTGCGCACCGCCCGCTGAGGCTCGTGTTCCCGCTGGGGCTCGTGTTATAGTGCGCCCACTTTACGCAGTGCCTGAGCGAGACTGGGCTTCATGGACGCTTTGGTGCCAGCATGTTAGGTGTATTCAGTCAACGACGAGCCGCTATGCATCTTGTTGGATAGTGGCGGGATGCGCTAAAATACTAGATTGCGCCTGTGGCTGAACTAATCACTAGCTTGTAGATGAAAAATATGGATGCTGGAGCCAACCTCAAGGCGCTGATTCGCCGCGGACGAGAGCAGGGTTTTCTCACCTACGCCGAGGTTAATGACCACTTGCCTGGTGACATTACCGATCCGGCGCGCATTGAAGAGATTGTCCAATTTCTCTCGGATGTCGGCCTGCAGGTGTTTGAGGATGTGCCAGACGAGGCCGATTTGTTGCTGAGTGGTGTCAGCGAACTCGATCCCGACGAAGAGGTGGCGGTCGCGGCACTGATGACCGATGACGAGGTCACGCGGGGCTCTCGCGATCCAGTGCGCATGTATATGCGTGAGATGGGTTCGGTTGATCTCTTGGATCGCAAGGGTGAAATTGAAATCGCTCGTCGCATTGAACGGGGTATGGCCGAGACCATGGCCGCCTTGGCACTGTTCCCGGGGGTGGTGGAAACAGTGTTGAGCCGTATTGCTACTGCTGACGGCGATGAGCGCCGCCTGATGGCGACGGTGGTAGGGCATTTGGACCCGAAAATCCGTAGACAAGCCATCGCCATGCACGATACCAATACCACTGCCAAGATTGCTGATGCTAGCAAGGCGAATGCGAATGCGAATGACGACGAGGGCCCCAGTCGCGAGGAGATTGCGCGCGCACACTTGGACGATATCATCGAGCGCTGTGAGCGGCTCCGAGAATGTCACGAGCAGGTACGGGGCACGCTGTGTGCCCATGGGCGCGACAGCGCCGAGGGCAAGCTGGCCATGGAGCAGCTGAGTGCGACCTTCCGCCACCTGAAGCTGGCTCCGCGTCTATTCGAGGAATTGCTGGCCGAGGTGCGTAAGCGGGTCCTCAACATTCAAGATTTGGAGCGCCGCATCATCAATCTGTGCGTGAAGCGAGCCGGTATGCCCAGAGGAGAGTTTAAGCGCCGTTTTCCCGGGCGAGAAGCGGATATTCGTTGGGTCGGCTATCTGTCCCAAGTCAAGGCTCCTTGGGTGAAACGGTTGCGTGCCCATCGCGCTGAGATCCGCCAAAATCAGCGCCGTATTGCTACAGCTGTGGCGGATATGTACCTGCCCGCCCCCCCTGAGCACGACGATTGGTTGGGGGATCTGGAGCCTTTCCGCAAAGGCTTGGCGGTGCTTGAAGTCAAGGATATCTTGCACCGCATTATCATTTTAGGCGAGCCGCGTATGCATCAGGCAAAAAAAGAGATGATTTCGGCAAATTTACGCCTTGTCATCTCAATTGCCAAAAAATACACCAATCGCGGGCTACAATTTTTGGATCTGATTCAAGAAGGCAATATCGGTCTGATGAAGGCGGTGGATAAATTTGAATATCGGCGTGGCTTTAAGTTCTCTACCTACGCCACTTGGTGGATTCGGCAAGCCATTACCCGTTGCATCGCCGATCAGGCGCGCACGATTCGCATTCCGGTACACATGATCGAAACGATTAACCGGCTGAATCGGATGACGCGCAAGATTGAACAGGAGATCGGGCGTGAGCCGACGGCGACCGAATTGGGCGAAGCCTTGGACATGCCCGAGGACAAAGTACGCAAAGTGATGCGCATTGCCAAGGATCCGCTCTCTTTGGAGACACCGATCGGCGACGATGAGGATTCGCACTTGATCGATTTCATTCCCGAGGCCGGTGATGCTTCTCCGTTGAGTCAGACCAGTAGCGACAATTTGAGTGATCGTCTCAAGGATGCGCTGTCCTGTCTGAGTGCCCGCGAGGCCAAGGTGTTGTGTATGCGTTTTGGCATCGACATGCCAGTGGACTACACGCTAGAGGATGTTGGCAAGCAATTTGATGTTACGCGCGAGCGCATCCGTCAAATCGAGGGCAAAGCCCTGCGCAAACTGCGTCAGCCCGGTCGGCGGCGCCTGTTGGCGGGCTATCTTGATGAATTGGTTGCCGACGACAACCAAGGGGACTTTGCGCGTTAGTCGTGTGGATTGAGTACAGTTTTAGTACAGTGATGGGGGCTCGTAGCTCAGTTGGTTAGAGCATCCGACTCATAATCGGCAGGTCCCCTGTTCAAGTCAGGGCGAGCCCACTAAAAACGTTGCTCGAATCGCGCCATCCATTTGGTGGCTAATAGTGGCCTAAGGAAAGTGCGAGCCGTTTTGGCTGTCTGTGGAAGCGGGGGCATAGCACACTGCTGGTCGGGCGTTGTAGTGGATGGCATGTGCGCTACTACCTAGCGTCGTGGAGGAGCTCGGGTGCCAGCCCCCAAGCTGCGGCGCAGTTCGCGCAGGCGTGCCAGATTCTCGTTGCGTTCACTTTCTGACCACGCCGTCGGCGGCGGTTCAGTGGGTGGCGTGTCGGTACTCGGAGCGGCGCAGCGTCGCGCCACTTCGGCGAGTGCCGGAAGATAGGGGCTGTGGCGCACGGCGGCCTGCGCTGCCGCCAATAGGGCAGCAGGGGGGACTTTTTTCAGCGCCATGCGCCACAGCTGCTTGACTTCATCCAGAGCATCTGGGCTGGGCCACGCTTTGCGAAATTGTTGTGGAAAGAGTCGGGCAAACAGATGGAATACGCGATCTATAGTATCGGCTGCCGAGGTGGTGGCGGCCACTGCTGCATGGCTGTCGGCGGCGGCGAGATGGCGCTGCCAGCGTCCGTTGATATGTTGGCGCAATAAGTTGACACGCTCTCCAGCGGGCACCGTCGCTAGGGTGGGGGGCAGATCGGCACTGTGCGTGAGTGAAAAATCAACTGGAATGCCCTTCTGGCGTTCTAGTTCAATCGCCAGTTCTTGGAGTGGCTCTGCATCGCTTGCCGGGGTGTGCGGCGCAGCGGGCTTGGGTGCTTCCAGCGATAGGCGCACAGTCAGCGCTGGCGGTGGCTCGGCATCGAACCATAGCACCCCGAGTTCCTGCAGACGTTCGCTCAATTGGCGCAGCTGTTGCACAGTCCACCATGGGAAGCGCTCAGCGAGCGCTTCCCAGGTAGTCTCAATGGGTTGTTGCATCAGGGTCTGCGCCAGCAGATCAAGACCGCTAAGCAAACTGGCCTCAGCGGTGCCCAGCGTGGTGATAAGCGTGAGTGATACGGCGATCGGCGGAGCGGTTTCAGCGTCACTGGGCCAGGGTGCTAGCTGCAGTTCCAATGGCTGAGCATTGAGGTCGTCGACGCTGATTTGTGCTTGGCGGTGCAGTGAGTCGAGTTGCTGATCCACCCAGCCTGGAGCCATCCCCGGCAGAGCCGCCGCCAGTGCCGTCGCAGACAGCGACAGCTGGCCAGTGGGCGCCCACTGCCACAGGCGCCCCAGCAGTAGCGCCTCATCGACACCGCAACGCATTGCTATAGTGGGCGAGAGTAACAGTGGGTGATCAGGGATCAGTGAGTGTGGCATGGTGCGTCTATTGTGGCATGTTAGGTAGACGGCGCTTTATTGTGGCGGTGGGCTAGAATGACGCAGCTATGCTGAACGCCGCCACTGATACTCCCAGCACTTGGAGTTTTTGGATCGATCGGGGAGGCACTTTCACCGATGTGGTGGCGCGGGCACCGGATGGGAGGCTGCATGTGCGCAAACTGCTGTCGGATAATCCTGACCAGTACCGCGATGCGGTTGCTGAAGCAGTGCGCCAGCTGTTGGGAGTGCCAGTGGGTAGAGCGTTGCCCACGGCGCGACTGGCGGCTTTGCGCTTTGGCACCACCGTGGCGACCAATGCGCTGTTGGAACGCGATGGCGAGCCGCCTGCGCTACTGATCACGCAGGGCTTTGGCGATGCGCTGGAGATCGGCTATCAAGACCGCCCTCGGCTATTCGATTTGGAGATCGTGCGCCCTGCGCCACTCTACAGCTGTGTTGTCGAAGTGTCTGAGCGCATCGCCGCTGACGGTAGTATTCTCAAACCGCTGGACGAGGAGCAGCTACAGCGTCAGCTGGCGCGTTTGCGCACAGCGGGCATTCGCTCACTGGCTATTGTCCTGTTGCACAGCTGCAGTCAGCCAGCACATGAGAAACGTGTCGCCCAGCTAGCGGCGAACTACGGCTTTGAGCAGATTGTCCTCAGCCATGCCGTCATGGCTGTGGCTAAATTGGTGCCGCGCGGCGACACTGCTGTGGCCAATGCCTATTTACAGCCTGTGCTCGATCGCTATCTGCACCAGTTGCGGGCGGCTTTTGATGGTGAACTGAGCTCTGGGCAGCTGCTGTGCATGCGCTCTGACGGTAGCTTGGTGGCTGGGCAAGATTTCTGCGGTAGCAATGCGGTATTGTCGGGGCCAGCGGCTGGGGTACTCGCTACTAAAGCGGTGGCTCAGCACGCTGGGCATAGCTGTTGCATAGGATTTGACATGGGGGGCACTTCGACCGATGTCGCGCCTTATGACGACCGCTTGGAGAGAACCTTAGAAACGGTGGTGGGCGGGGTGCGGCTGTGCACGCCTATGTTGCCCGTGCATACGGTAGCGGCCGGTGGTAGTTCGGTGTTGCACCACCGGGATGGGCGGCTACAAGTCGGCCCCGACAGTGCCGGAGCCGAACCGGGGCCAGTCTGTTATCGCAATGGCGGCCCATTGTGCCTAACGGATGCCAATTTGTTGTTGGGGCATGCGGTCGCTGAGCATTTCCCTGCGGTGTTTGGCCCCAATGCCGATTGCATACCCGATCGGGGTTTGGCGCAGGCTGCTTTTGAACGGCTAGCTCATGAGCAGGGTGCTGGCGGTTCAGCCATTGAGCTGGCGGCAGGATTTGTTGCGGTGGCGGAGGCTAAGATGGCTCGTGCTGTGCGTCAGGTAGTATTGGAGCGAGGCCGTGACCCCAGCGCTTGGCCGCTGTGTTGTCTGGGTAGCGCAGCGGGTCAGCATGTGGTTGCAGTGGCTGAACTGCTGGGCATCAATGAAGTGCTGTGCCATCCGCTGGCCGGTGTGTTGTCGGCCTGGGGCATGGGCTTGGCCGAGCTGTGCAACGAACGTGTCAACACGGTGCGCGAGCCGCTGGACACAGCTTGTCTGAGGCGCTTGCTACGGCGAGCCGAACTGTTAGAGCGGGAATTGGGGCAGGCGTTGTGTAGCCGTCATGGTGTGTCGCCTGGCCAGTTGACACAGCGTTGGTTGCTACGCTGCGCCTATGGCACCGCCGATGGCGAAGTAGAGCTGGTATGGGATGGCGGGCTGAGAGCCGACGTGTTGGTGGCGGAGTTTCAGCGCTGTCATCTGATGCGTTTTGGTTATCTTGAAGAGGACTCTCCAGTGATGGTGATTCTGCTCAGCGTGCAGTGTGCGCTACCCGGTAGCGATGACTTGCCTCAGCTGCCCACAGTGATTACGCCAGCGACCGCCACCTCGACACCGCTGTTTATCAATGGTGCATGGTCTGATGTGCCGCTACTGTACCGCTCGGCACTGGATGCAGGCTTCACTGCTGAGGGACCATTACTGCTCGCCGGTGATCTAGATATGGTCGTGGTGCGAGCCGGTTGGAGTTTGGCGCTTGAAGAGCATGGTCTGTGCCGCCTGACCCGCCAGCAGCACCGCAGAGCAGTGCGGCGACCCACTGGTCGAGATCCCGCCTTGCTGGAGATATTCAATCATCGTTTTATGAGCATTGCCGAGCAAATGGGCTCGGCACTGCGTGCCACGGCACGCTCGGTGAATATTCGCGAGCGGTTGGATTTCTCCTGTGCGCTCTTTGACCGCGATGGAGCGCTGATTGCTAACGCTCCGCACATCCCAGTGCATCTGGGCTCCATGGGCGGCGCGGTGCGCGCTGTCGCCGAGCGCTGTGCTGCGCAGCTGGCACCGGGGACGGCCTTTGCACTCAATGATCCCTATCTAGGCGGCACTCACCTGCCTGATATCACGGTGGTCATGCCAGTATTCGACCAGCGCGGACACCTGCTGTGTTACACCGCTACACGTGGGCATCACACCGACATCGGCGGCATCTCACCGGGCTCCATGCCAGCTGATTCGCGTGACATCGGTGAGGAGGGAGTGTGCCTGCGCGGCGAGCCGGTGTTAGTTGATGGCCGTTTCGACCGCGTTGGCTTGCGGGCACTACTGTTGAGCGGACCTTGGCCGGCACGTGATCCAGAGCAAAATCTGGCAGACTTGCGCGCTCAATTGGCCGCCTGCCATCGGGGCGCTGGCGAAGCACTGCGTATGTTTGACGAGTACGGAGCCGATACAGTGTACCGCTACATTGAGTATTTGTTCGACAGCTCGGCGATGCAGTTGCGCGAGGCACTGGCGCGGTTGCGTGGCGGATCCTTCTGCGCTCCGCTAGACAACGGTGCCGAGATTGCAGTCTGCCTGAGCCTGAGCAAATCTGGTGTGGTGTTGGATTTCAGTGCCAGTTCGGGGCAATGCACGGACAACTTCAATGCGCCGTTGGCAGTGTGTCGCGCCGCTGCACTGTATGTGTTGCGCAGCTTGATCGGTGGCGACCTGCCGCTGAATGAGGGTTGCCTGCGCGATTTGGAGTTGATTGTGCCAGCTGGCTGTCTACTCAATCCGCGCCCTCCTGCGGCGGTTGTGGCGGGCAATGTAGAGACCAGTCAAGTGGTGGTCGATGTCCTCTACGCGGCACTAGGCATCATGGCGGCTTCGCAAGGCACCATGAATAATCTGAGCTTTGGCGATGACAGCTGCCAGTACTACGAGACGATCTGTGGTGGCACGGGTGCGGGTGCTGATTTCAATGGTGCCAGCGCGGTACACAGCCACATGACAAATTCTCGCATCACAGACCCAGAATTGCTGGAGTTGCGCTACCCAGTTCGACTGGAGCGCTTTGCGAGGCGGCGTGGCTCTGGCGGCACGGGGCGCTATGTCGGCGGTGATGGTGTGGTGCGGGAATTGCGCTTTCTGCGTGCATTGAGCGTATCGGTGCTGGGTGGCCGCCGCCGCCATGAGCCGTTTGGCTTAGCGGGTGGTGCATCGGGGGCAAGCGGGCGAAATTTTCTCTGGCGCGCCGATGGCAGTCTGCATATAATTCCGTTTCGGGCTAGCTTGGCAGTGGTGCCCGGGGACTTATTGCGTGTGGAAACCCCAGGGGGTGGTGGCTTCGGGGTTGATCAGGGATTATTGAGGGGGTGATGGAGATGGTGGTTACTGAGTTGAGAGACCCGTGCGGTGGGGGTGGTGGATTTTATGAGTAGCCCTGATGGTGGTGTTATAGAGCGTCTGCGTGCACAGCTGGGTGCTTGGCGCGACCCATTAAGTGGGGGGCAACCGCTGAGCGGTGAGGGACTGCGCGAGCTCCGTCTGGTGGGGGATGCGGTGGAGGTGGCGTTGCGTCTGCCGTATCCAGCGGCTGGTTTGCGCGTTGCGCTGGAGGAAGAGCTGAGCCGATTGCTGTGCGCTGAACCAGCGATCAGCAATGCACAGGTACACATAGATTGGGTGGTGGCACCGATCAAAGCACCAACTGGTGTGCGCGGTATGCCGGGGGTGCGCAATGTGTTGGCCGTGGCCTCGGCCAAGGGAGGCGTTGGCAAGTCCACGCTGGCTTTAAATCTGGCGCTGGCTTTGTCTGCTGAAGGAGCCAGTGTGGGTCTCTTGGATGCTGATATCTACGGACCCAGTCAGCACCGGATGCTGGGGGTTGCTGATGATGGCCTGCCGGAGCCGCCCTCCAAGGATAGCTTGCCGCCGATTGAGGCGCATGGCCTCCAGACGATGTCGATGGGCTATCTGCTCAATGCCAGCCGACCGGTGGTATGGAGGGGGCCGATGATCAGCGGGGCTCTCCAACAGCTGGTGGAGAACACTCGCTGGCACGATCTTGATTATCTGATTGTCGACCTGCCGCCGGGCACCGGCGATATCCAATTGACATTGGCGCAACGGGTGCCAGTGGTGGGAGTGCTGATCGTCACCACGCCGCAGGAAGTCGCGATCCAAGATGCCCGCCGTAGCATTGAGGCATTTCACAAGGTCGGGGTGCCGGTACTCGGGGTGGTGGAGAATATGGCATCCTATGTCTGCGGGGGTTGTGGTCGGCGCGAGTTTCCATTTGGGCGCGATGGAGGCGTGCAGTTCGCCGCTGATTACCAGCTGCCGTTGCTCGGGTCGTTGCCTTTGGAGCCGCGCATTGTGGCGGGAGGCGACAGTGGCCAGCCGCTGTTGGCAGTGGATCCCGATGGTGATTGGGCGGCTGAGATGCGTTCAGTTGCCCGTCGTTTGGCGGCGCTGGCGGCACTGGGTCAACGCGCCCCAGAATACCTAGTCCGTTCAGAGTAACTTGGAGTACCCACATGAGCATAAAACCCGATCGCTGGATTCGTGCCCGAGCGGCAGAGGGGATGATCGATCCCTTTGAGCCGAGCCAAGTACGGCGCTGTGCGGCTGGCCAGCCCGTGGTGTCTTACGGCACTTCTAGCTATGGTTACGACGTGCGTTGCGCTAATGAGTTTCGCATCTTCACCAATATCCATTCCTCAGTCGTTGATCCCAAGTGCTTTGACGAGCGCAGCTTTGTCATGGTGCGCGATAAAGTCTGCGTCATCCCTCCCAATTCTTTTGCCTTGGCCAGAACCGTTGAATATTTCCACATGCCAGACCAAGTGTTGGCGCTGTGCGTAGGAAAATCGACTTATGCCCGCTGTGGCATCATCGTCAGCGTCACCCCGTTGGAGCCCGGCTGGAAAGGGCATGTCACATTGGAGTTCTCCAACACGACAAATTTGCCAGCGCGTATCTATGCCGACGAAGGGGTGGCTCAAGTTTTGTTCTTTGAGTCAGATGAAGCTTGCGAGCAGAACTATCGCGAGCGAGGTGGACGCTATCACGGGCAGACTGGGGTTACTCTGCCTCGTGCATAAGCGGGATATCGGTAATAGATGAGGGCAGTTTACAATCGCTCACCGGCAATCGTTTAGACAACTTAACGATCACTTGTTCATTTTTATTTAATGGCGATGAACGCAATGCCCAGACCAGTAGGTAGTCCAGTTCCTCTGACAGCCACAGTCGGTCGACGCGCTGGCGATGCACATCAGTGCTGGTTAGCTCAACAGTGTGTAGGCGACCTGCTGGGGTGTTGATGGTCACTCTTGCATCGCGCGCCATTTTCACAGCCAGCGTACGGTATGCCCCTTTGTAAAGAACGTGATAATTGGTAGGGGTTATGTAGCCTTGATTGCGGCGCAATTCTAACTGCGTTTTGACCAGCAGGCTGATCGCGTCGAGCGTCCCCGGCAGTAGATCAACTTCTTTGGTTTGTGGTTTTAGATAGACCTTTCTGCGGTGGCGCGTCTGGGCGATTCCCGTATCCCAGTCATAATTATTGAATTGCATCTGAAGTCCGTTGATGTACTGCTGATAATGCAGTGGGGAAACCTCGTGGTCTCGCACCTCAAAAATGCTGAATTCATAGGCGTTGAAAGCGCGGCCACCGAGAAATCTCCCGATCAGGTAGCGATCTGGTGCGGGTAATTTTTGCAAAGTGCCCCAGCTGTTGGCTGCTAACAGGGATTTGCGGGTGCTGTAATGGGTGCAGTGGGGGGTCAGCGGTGCCATCAGATCCTCATGTTGGATCAATGCATCGCTAAAGTCCGCTACCAGTGGTTGATCCTCGTTCGCAAAAAGCTGGGCAGTTGCTTCTGCGAGGAATGCTTTGGGATCTGCTTGTTGGGCAACACTGGTGGTGATACTGAGCAGAGTCACTAGACTGAGCGCAACACAGCGATACCAGCCCCAGAACACCACGATCCAGCTGATTTTATGGGGTGTTGTGTTGCGCATTTTCTGCCCCATCTCCTGACTGCTGGCTCAGGCCATTGCCTCCCCCCAACTCCTCATTTCAATGTCCTTTCTACGATAGTATTCCCCTTCAATCTTCCCCGATACATGGGCAAGGGGAATAGGAGAGGAGCGAGCTACCCCTCCCTAGATAAAACTGTTTGAAAAGAGTGCTGTGATGACCCACAGAGTTGACCTAATATCTAGTAGATTATATGCTATGTGTAGTAGATGTGGCGTGGTTGGGGGGGCAAGGCGTATGGAGGAAGTTCTGCGCGTTCTGCGTCTGTATGCATTGCTTTGGCTTGCTCCGCGTTATGTAGCACGTGATTTTCCACGCGGTGGCGGGCTGGCGCTATGGCTGGGGCCGCTGTTGCTGGGTCTCGGCTTTGCTTGGTGCACGATCACACTCTATTCGCTATTAGCGCAGGTGTTACCGATACTGTACAAACAATTATTTGCGTTGTTGCCAGCGCTACGCCACTACGGTATTGCCGAGAACGTCCGCGAGCCGGTCGATACTTTGGCACTGATAGTGCTGGAGTTTATGCTGTCCTTTTACTTGTTTGTATTTTGCTATAGTCGCTTAGTGGGTTGGGCGGGCGGTAGCCTATCTGGTGTGGATGGCCAACGAGCAATGCTGTGGGCATTGTGGTTGCAGGTGCCGCCGCTATTGCTAGGGGGCGGCACGGTATATCTCGGCCTGTTGTCACCGTTGCTTCAAGGCGTTGACCCGGGTGCCTCGGGATCCGTGTTAGGGTTGTTTGTGCTATCGCTGGTAGGACTTTCATGGAGCAGCTTGGTGGGTTGCATATTGATTGCCGAGCGCAGTGGCATCGGTTTGGGCAAGACCTTGGTGCTCATGATGGTCGGCTCGTTGGCGGTGGCGTTGCTGATGTGGCCACTGCGTTTTTGGCAGTGGTCATAGCTGTGCGTACTAGCGGTGCTAGGTCTGAACATGTGGTGCTGCGGCGTGCTGTTGTGGTATGCTCGTTGGCGGTGATCAAGTGGTGACAATGTACACAGTACACCCTTTTCATTTCGGTGTGCGTTGGGAGTATTGAGATGGCTCAGTGGCGCAATTCACAGCAGACTTATGGCTGGCTTGGCTGGGCTTTCCACTGGGGCATGGCGCTACTGTTGCTCGGCCTGGTCATCAGCGGTTATCAGGCCGAGCACCTGCCGCCCTCTGCCGAGAAGGGCGAGCTGCTGTGGTGGCACAAATCTTTTGGCTTGTCAGCGTTGATGCTGGTGTTGGCGCGTCTCGTCTGGCGGGGTGTTTCCTCGCCTCCAGCACTGCCTGAATCCATGTCTCAGTGGCAGTCCCGTCTGGCCGGATTGAGCCACTGCCTGCTTTACTTCCTGATGGTGGTCCAACCACTGAGTGGCATGATCATGTCGCGGGCGGCGGGCCACTCCAGCCCATTTTTTGGATTCTGGCAAGTTCCGCCACTGTCTGAGCCCAATCAGGCAGTGGCCAGTGTGTTACACACCGTACATGAATATGGCTGGTGGCTGTTGGCGTTGCTGGTCGCTTTGCATGCGTCGGCGGCTTTGTACCATCACTTTGTGTTGCGCGATGGGATACTGCGGCGCATGTTGTTCCCGCCCACTGCCGGGGATTAACTCGTCCTCGCTATGCTGGCTAGGGTGGGGAAGTCCCGCCCTCCTTATAGCAAAACCCTGTTGAGGGCAACATCTCGCCATCTAGCAACACCCGGTGTTGTTGTCGCGCCATCTTTAACCTGCCCTCGGCATACCAGCGGATCGCCAGTGGCAGGATCAGGTGCTCTTGGTTCCGCACCCTAGTGGCTAGCGTGTCGGCGTTGTCTGCAGGGAGAATAGGGACGCTAGCTTGGATTATGCGTGGCCCGCCGTCCAGTACTTCGTCTACGAAATGCACGGTACAGCCATGATTGCTGTCGCCAGCGTCCAGCGCCTGTTGGTGCGGATGCAACCCCGGGTATTTGGGCAACAACGAGGGGTGTAGATTGATCAATCGGCCAGCGAAGTGATCGACGAAGACGGGGGTCAGTATGCGCAGGAATCCGGCCAGCACCACCAGCTGCGGTGACTCGGCTTCGACGATGGCTTTGAGCTGGCTATCGAAGTCTTCACGCCGCTCGAAATCTTGGTGATCAAGCGCAATATCACGCAGACCGGCACGGCGGGCTCGTTCCAAGCCTTTGGACTCGGGTCGGTTGCTGATCACTGCGTTGACTTGGATGGGGAGCTGCCCAGTCTCTACAGCATCAAGGATGGCCTGCAGGTTGCTACCCTCGCCCGATAGCAGTACGACGACCCGACAGGGTGCCGCGTCTGCGTGCTTGATCATGTCTCTGCCGAGTGCAGCACGATTTGGAGATTCTCCCCGGCAGGGCGGGGCTCCACTTGCCCCAATGGCCAGGCATCCAGCTCTGCGGCCTGCAACAGCTCCAGTGCCGCCACCACTTGCTGTGGTCGCACACACAGCACCATGCCGACCCCGCAGTTAAAGGTTCGGTACATCTCCAGTGTGCCTGCGGCACCGTGCAGAGAAGCGGCTTCTCTGAGCCAGTGGAATAACTCGGGCCAAGCCCAGGAATCGGTGTGCACCACGGCGCGCAGTTCGGGTCTCAGGATGCGCGGCAGGTTCTCGGTCAGCCCGCCGCCGGTGATGTGGGCGGCGGCCTCCACCAGCTGTGCTTGTGCCAATCTGCGCAGTTCCTTGGCATAGAGCTGGGTCGGTTGCAATAGTGCTGTGAGGGGTGCATCGGCGCTGCGCTCGACATCGTCAAGCAGTCGGCGGATCAGCGAGAAGCCATTGGCGTGCGCTCCCGAAGAGGCGATGCCCAGCAGGGTGTCGCCAGCTTGTGAGCGGTGACGACCGAGCAGTTCGCCGCGCTCGGCGACACCGACACAGAAGCCAGCCACATCGAATTCGGAGCCGCAGTACAGGCCGGGCATTTCCGCTGTTTCGCCACCAGCCAAGCTGCAACCGAGCTCTCCACAGGAGCTGGCTATGCCTCTGAGTACGGCGAGAGCTTCGTCTGGCTCTAGCTTGCCAGTGGCAAAATAATCAAGGAAGAACAGCAGTTCTGCGCCACTGGTGGCGACATCGTTGGCGCACATCGCCACCAAGTCGCGACCGATGGTCTCCAGCTGACCATGCTGGCGCGCCAACAGCAGTTTGGTACCGACTCCGTCGGTGCCGGACACTAGTACAGGCTTACTGTAACCAGCGGGCAATTCGAACAGTGAACAAAAGCCGCCCAGCGAATCAAGGCTCTCTGGTCGCCGAGTCGCCTCGGCCAGCGGCTGCAGGCGGCGCACCAATTCTGCGCCAGTGTCGATGTTGACCCCGGCATCGCGGTATCCTAGCGGAATGTTGAGCCGCTCTAAAAACGGCTCTTGTGAGGGCTGGTGCATGTCATCGGCAAGCGGGGTTGTCGGTCGATCATAGCTGTGCTTCGCCATATTACCCACGCCGTTCCCCATTATGAGAGCCATGACCGATCCGCTCTATTCTACATCCCGATGTGCAGAGCCGACAGCGCTACAATGGCTACTGTGTCGCATAAACATCTGCCCAAGTCGATGATTCGGCATTCCATTTTTGCGCTGGCACTGTTCGCTGTGGCCTCGGTGTGGCCAGCTCGGCTGAGCGCAGAAGTGTTCCGCAATCTATTCACTGGTGTGGTACCGGTGTGGAGCCGCGATGGCGGTGAGCGCAAGTATGCGACAGCGCGGGCACTGTTGCAGGTGCTGATACGGGTCAGTGGACATTCCTCGCTGAGCGAGAATGCGGCTTTGCTGGAAGGCTTGGCTACGGCTCAACGCTTGGTGCGATCCTATCGCTATGTCGGGGGGCAGATTGTTGAGGAGGGTCTGCGGCTCGAAGTGCGTTTTGAACCACGCTTTGTTGAGCAGCTGCTACTTGATATCGATGCGGCGGTATGGCAGAGCAACCGTCCCAATGTCGTTGTCTGGATGGTGCGTGGTAACCCCGAGTTGCGGTTGCGGGAGGCCAGTGCACAGCTGAACGATCTGGTGCGGGACTACTCTGACCGCTACGGCTTTCTGGTGCGCCTGCCATTGCTAGATTTAGAAGATCGCCGGGCAGTTGCGCCCAGCGATGTGTCGCGCCTGCACCGCGAGCGCCTATGGAGCGCTTCCAGCCGCTATCTCGCCGACAGCCTCCTCAGTGGTGTGGTGGTCGGTGAGCGTAACGCTTGGATCGGGCGCTGGTCCTATCTCTACGGCGAGGAATTGATGACTTTTGCCGTCAGTGGTGGTAGCGAGGTCGGGGTATTGCGAGCCGCGCTTGACACCGTGCGCGATAGATTAGTCGCCAGGCAGTCACACGACCAAGCGACATCATTGGTTGCTCCGGTGCTATTGTCACTGACTGGCCTCAATGATTTTGAGGATTACACCGAATTGCTCCATTATTTGCGTGCCTTGGATCTGGTGCGCTCGGTGTCAGTGCTACAAGTTGATTACCGGCAGCTATGGGTCGCGCTCAACGCCCAGGCTTCGCCAGCGCGACTGCGTGAGTTATTCGCCCTTGATCGGCGGATGGTCGAAGAGGATGCAGTGGTTGAGGACGGTGGCGAGGACGATGAGGGAGAGAGCGATAGCGCCGATACGCTTAGCTACCGATGGGTGCGCGGGGGTTGAGAGCGCTCGCTTCTACTCAGTTGCCGTTGCAATTGTACGGAGATGATGGTGGCGCGAGCTTGGATGATTTCCACACCCTGCCAGCCAATCGAGAGGTCTGTGCAGCGTTGCGTTGCTTGTCGGAGCAACCGCCGGGGGCGGTGCTGTATCTGCACGGCTCACCTGGTGTCGGACTGAGCCACTTGCTACAAGGCAGTTGTCGCGCCTGGCTCCCCGCACGCGGCCGAGCGGGCTATCTGCCGCTGGCGGATGACGGTTTGCGCTCGCTTGACCCGGTTGAGCTACTCAATTCTTGGGAGCACTGGGGTCTGCTGGTTTTGGACGACCTCCAAGCGGTGGCTGGGCGGCCACTCTGGGAGGAGGCATTGCTCCATTTCTGGGAGCGCCGACTCGCGCACGGCACAACCTTGTTGCTCGGTGCGCGATTGCCGCCGTCAATACTGTCATTTGGTTTGGCTGACCTGCGTTCGCGCTGTGCCTCTGCGGTGATCTATCGTCTGCATGGCTTGGGAGCTGCCGATGCTCCAGCCTTGCTCCAGCACTGCGCCGCCCGCCGTGGGTTGCGACTCAGCGAGGCGGTGGTGCGTTTTATTGTGCGCCGCTCTGGGCGCGATGCCGCCACCTTGCGCGATATTGTGCAACGATTGGATCGCGCGACTGCGACGCTCAAGCGCCGGGTGACCGTACCTTTGGTCAAGGCGGTTTGTGGGTGGTAAATGCCGCCACTTTGCGTATTGTGTATGCTTTAAAGTCTGGCTGTAGGGCATATCTTAGAGCCACATTTCATAATAACCATAGCACTATGGAGGGCATATTAAATGCCAGATCAGCACAGTGAAAAAAAAGCGACTAATGTGCATTGGCACAAGGGAGAGGTGTCGCGCACCGACCGAGAGCAGTTGCTCGGCCAGCGTGGTGGCACCCTGTGGCTCACTGGCTTGTCCGGTAGCGGGAAGAGCACCATTGCTGTGGCATTGGAACAGCGCTTGCACCGAGAGGGCTGCCTGTGTTACCGCTTGGACGGCGACAATATCCGCCTTGGCATCAATAACAATTTGGGGTTTAGCGCCGAGGATCGCACCGAAAATATCCGCCGTATCGGCGAGATCTGCAAGCTATTTGTTGATGCCAGCGTGCTGGCGATCAGCAGTTTTATCAGTCCTTACCGGGAGGATCGCGACAACTGCCGCCGTCTGCATGAAGCAGCTGGCCTGCCCTTTTTTGAGGTTTATGTGAATTGCGAGCTGGCGGTTGCCGAGGAGCGTGACCCCAAGGGCTTGTACCGTCGTGCCCGAGCTGGCGAAATCCCGGACTTCACCGGCATCAGCGCACCTTATGAGGAGCCGCTGAACCCTGATTTGGAGCTGCGCTCTGACCTCCTGTCCTTGGACGAAGAGGTCGAGCAGCTACTGAGTTTTCTAAGTCAGCAAGGGATACGCAAGCTGTGAGCGCATTGGCTCCGCCTTATGGCGCATCCCAGCTGTTGCCACGGATCAGCACCCCAGAGCGGATGGCGCAATTGCAACGAGAGGCCGCAGCATTGCCCTCTGTGGTGTTGCATTCCGCCGCCGCCGCTAATGCCGTCATGCTGGCGGCAGGTTATTTCACGCCGCTGGCCGGTTATATGGATCGCGCCGATGCACTGAGTGTGGCCACCGCAATGCACACCAGCGAGGCACTGTTTTGGCCAGTGCCTATTTTGAACCGCTTTCTCGAAAAGCCAGCGGTGGCTCCTGGCGAGTGCTTGGCATTGCACGACCCCAATCTACCGGGGCAGCCGTTGCTAGCAGTGCAGCGTGTTAGCGCTGTGGAACTGCTCAGTGCCGATGACATTTCCCGCATGGCCAGTGGTATTTTCGGCACGGATGACCCCTCCCATCCCGGGGTGAGCACCTTTTTAGAGCAGGGCAATTGGCTGGTGTCTGGGTCGGTGGAAGTGTTGCACCACAGTTATTTTGAGAGCGACTTTCCACAGACCTTTCGCACCGCCATGGCGATTCGCTCCGAAATGGAGCAACGTGGCTGGGGTCGCGTGGTGGCTTTCCAGACGCGCAACCCGATGCATCGCGCCCACGAAGAGCTATGCAAGATGGCGCAGTCAGCAGTGTCTGCCGATGGCATTCTGATCCACATGTTGCTAGGCAAGTTGAAGCCGGGTGACATCCCTGCCGCGGTACGCGATACGGCCATTCGCAAGATGGTGGAACTCTATTTCCCGCCCAACACGGTGTTGGTTTCCGGCTATGGCTTCGACATGCTCTACGCGGGTCCGCGCGAGGCACTGCTACATGCTATTTTTCGCCAGAACTGCGGTTGCTCACACCTGGTGGTGGGGCGCGACCACGCCGGTGTCGGGGATTACTACGGAGCTTTTGATGCTCAGGCGATCTTTGAACAAGTCCCTCCAGGTGCACTGGCACTGGAACCCTTCTGCGCCGATCACACCGCGTGGTCCAAGCGCTTGGGGCGGGTGGTAATGATGCGCGATGTACCCGATCATCAGCCCGAAGACTTTGTGCTGTTGTCCGGCACTAAGGTGCGCGAGATGCTCGCCGGCGGCGAGGCGCTTCCCGAAGAGTTTGCCCGTCCGGAAGTGGCAAAAATATTGATGGAGTATTATCAGTGATAGCAGGGTGCTGGCTGAGTGTTGGCTGAGTGTTGGCTGAGGGTTCACTAGGCCGTTTGCCCGCCATCGCGCATTGCTTCCTTCGTCGCTTTCAAATAGGAGAAAGTACTTATGTTGCTTAAAGACAAGATCGTCGTGGTCTCTGGTATCGGCCCTGGGTTGGGCATCGAACTAGCCTTGGCTGCGGCCACTGAGGGAGCGAAAGGCGTCGTCGTAGCGGCGCGCACTGCCAGCAAACTCGACGATGCTGAGCGGCGCATCGCGGAGCTGGGCACGGGCACGGCCGTGCTGAAAGTGCCCACCGACATTGCTGATGTGGCGCAGTGCCGGAACTTGGTCGAGCAGTCACTGGAGCGATTTGGGCACATTGATTCATTGATCAATAGCGCCTATAACCCCGGTACATTCACGACTGTACTCAAGGGTAGCACCCAAGAGTGGCGCGATATTCTGGATGTCAATCTATTTGGCACTTTAAATCTGTGTCGGGAGGTGGTGCCCAGCATGCAAGCGCACGGCGGTGGAGCCATCGTCATGATCAATACCATGGTGACCCGTAAACCCTTGGCCTCCCAAGGTGCCTATGCGGCATCTAAGGCTGCCTTGTCGGCGGCGAGTGCGCATCTAGCACTGGAGTTGGGCTCGCATGGCATTCGCGTCAATGCTGCCTACATGGGTTGGATGTGGGGGCCGCCGGTTGAGGGCTATGTTCGCTCTATGGCCGAGCGGCTCAAGGTGCCGAT
>JABABF010000132.1 GCA_014238345.1 Gammaproteobacteria bacterium | reverse complement strand
TAGTCGCGCTGGCTCGGTGATGTGGTGTATCCATGCCAGTGAATCAATAATGGGTTGCCACGGCAAATTCAGGTAGCGTAGCCGCGGCAGGCTGTCGCCCGAATAACGCAAATCCGTTGCGTTCAGCTTCTCATACCACAGCCATGGACCCAGC
This sequence comes from Gammaproteobacteria bacterium, assembly GCA_014238345.1. Lineage (GTDB taxonomy): Bacteria > Pseudomonadota > Gammaproteobacteria > JABABF01 > JABABF01 > JABABF01. Next base: position 8,118 of record JABABF010000132.1, on the reverse strand, counting down.
CGCCGCAGTAGCCATTCGCCGTTGATGCCATGACGCTTAGAAGCATGAAAATAAGGGTTAATCAGATAGATGCTCTGCAGTCGCTCGTCCTCTTGGTAGTGCTGAGCTAACCCCAAAGCCACCGCGCCACCAAAAGAGGAGCCGACCAGATTAAAACTCTGGCAGGAGGTCAGCAGTGCCTCGCTGTGTGCCAGAGCCTGCGTGAACCAATCCTCAATATCAAGGCCGAGCAGTGCGCCCGGCTGGCGGCCATGTCCGGCGAATAGTAGCCCTTCAATGTGCTGGCCGGTCTGCGCTGACAACTGCTCACCCAGCGCCTGTAGCGACTGCGGCGCAGCACCATAGCCGTGTAGTAGTAGCCAACAGCGCGCACGGTCCCCATGGAAGACCAAGGGCTGAGCGCCGTCAATTAGTCCATCGGGGCGGTACTGCCAATGACTGCGGTCGCGCACATCAATGGCCGCACGAGAAAAAATCCCGCTACTGTGGTGGAGTGTGAGCACAGCGTAACCGCCACCCGCCGCCAACACCAGTAGCCACAGTAGGCGCTTCATTGGTGGTGACGACGGGGCGATGAGCGCAACGTTTAACGCAGGGCGCGCCACACTGGTGGGCAGTGAACCCCGTCCGGCGGCTCTGGGTCGGACATCATAAGAAACACCCAGCTGTTGTGGCTAGGCTCCGCTCGGTGCTGCGCTGTTGGCAAAGCGGCGACGCACGGCGCGGTAGGCGCGCTCTAGGCGCTCGGCTTCCACGGGCGGCTTGAGGTAGGCGCGCAGCTGGACATCAGGGGAAATCACAAAAACATTGGCTCCATGGTCAAAGCGTTGCTTAGCATTGTCCGTGCGCTGCACAGGCACCCCGAGTCCGGCGGCTAGGCCGCGCAGTGCCGCCAGCTCGCCGGTTACCGCAGTCATAGTGGGGTGTCCGACTCGACGCAGGAAGTCGGTGAGGCGTTGCGGCGTATCGCGCACCGGGTCGATGCTAATGAATAGTAGCCGCAAGTCATCGCCCCACTGGCGACTCTCTAGCGCCGAGCCAAGGCGAGCCATCTCGCTCACCGTCAGCGGACACACATCGGGGCAGTGACTGAAGCCGAAGAAGGCCAGCGTCCATACTCCGCGCAACCGCTCACGATCAAAGGGGGCACCGTGCTGATCGATGAGGCCATGGGGAAACGGCACAGCGCGTGCCTCGGGCATCAGCACAATACCTAGCTGTTGCAGATGCGCCGCTGGCTCTGGCCGCAGGAAGCGCGCGGTCGCCAATCCCACCACCAACAGCGCAATACTGACCAGCATGACCGTAATCATGCCGTGGCGGCGGCGCGGCGATGCGACCGCGGTCGTGCTATCGTCGCTCATAACGCCTTCGGAGCTAATAGTAGCGGCAGGCTGGGCGGGAACAGATAGTGATCTGCCAACATCGCCGCAAACAACAGTCCTAGATAGATAATCGAATAGTTAAAGTTCCAACGTGCCATGCGGCGGTCACGACGACGCAGTAACGCCAACGCTAAGCCGCAGTAGACCGCGCCCAGCAACAGCGCCGCCAGCAGATACAGCCCCCCGCTCTGGCCGACGGCGAAAGGCAGTAGGCTCACTGCCCACAGTAGCAGGGTGTAAAGCAGGATATGTAGGCGCGTGTAGGCCTCGCCGTGGGTCACTGGCAACATCGGCACTTCAGCGCGGGCGTATTCCTCGCGCCGCTCCAATGCCAGCGCCCAGAAATGTGGCGGGGTCCAAGCGAAGATGATCAGCATCAGCAACAGCGCATGGGGATGTACTGCGCCGGTGACGGCAGTCCAACCCAGTAGCGGCGGCACGGCTCCCGACAGCCCGCCGATAACGATGTTCTGTGGTGTGGCGTGTTTGAGCCACGCAGTGTAGATAACGGCGTAGCCGAGCAGTGCCGACAGCGTCAGCGCCGCAGTGAGTGGGTTGGCAAAGGCCAAGAGTAGTGACGTACCGATGATAGCGAGTACGGCGGCAAAGGTCAGGGCATTGGCGCTCGACAGGCGTTGCTGTGGTAGCGGACGCTTTTCGGTGCGCGCCATTTTGGCGTCAATGTGGCGGTCAATCACATGGTTGAGGGTGGCAGCAGCAGCGGCACACAGCGCGATTCCTAGGTTGGCAAAGAGCAACTTCTCCAGTGGCGGTAATATCGGCAGGGCAAGGCACATGCCAATGATTGAGGTGAGAATCATCAGCGCAACCACACCCGGTTTGCACAGCGCCAGATAATCGCGCCACGGCGACTGTGGCGGGACAGCAGGCAATTCGATAGTAGCGGGAGTGACCATAGGATTTAGCTGTGCCATATACCGTGGCGGACATGGCACTTAGAGCACAGGAAGCCACTATAACGCCATATGCGCCGCAAGACGACTAGGCAGATTATACGAACGCTCGCCGCAACCACCACCACAGATGACTCGCTTGCCCTCAATCACCCCAGCCGAGTTAGCATTGACCGGGTGCGATATTTAGTAGTAAGAACCGATTGTCAGCCAAGCCAAATGTTACGCCAGCGGGGGGGTTTTAGAGTGCACGTGCGCATGCTTCCTCGTACAAAACAAAATCCTTATGGTAGATCTGTTTGATTTTTTCTTGGATCTTCACATTGTTGTCAACATAGCTATGGAGTGCGGCATAAGCTTGTGGCGCCACCTTCGGCAAAGATAGTTTCGGATGCAAACGAGAGTACACGGCACGGGTTTTTTCAATCATGCTTAGGTCTCTAGAGAATAACCGAAAGAAACGGCTAAAATATGATCTCTCGTGACCATATTTTGATTCAAGTTCAGTGGTAGATACATTGCGCTTCTTAGGAATCAAATTCACATCGAGAATTTTTGACAACGATTCAAATCCAGAGGCGAATTCTTCTTGTATAATAACGTATTCAACATCACTGAGCGATAGCCCTTTATTTTCTAAATATTTATGCTGAGGGAACACATGCGTGTCATAAAATCTATCCTCTATATAATTCAGGAAAAGCTCAAAGCTCTTCTCCACCTGATTGTCGACCAACAACTGGAACCATTCGGTCTGAATTGTTTCTGAGCAATGAGCAAAGTAATTGTCTATTTTGGCCATCTGAAAAAAACTGGATATTGCGCGTTGCAACGGATTTCTAAGAATTATAAGTTTAGGGTGCCCGTGCGACGCTATATCAGAAAAATCAATCGGGCCAACAGAGCCAGCCTCAAATGCGTTAAATAGTGAAATAACACTGGTCGACATATTTTTATTTATGTCAATGAATACGATGGGTTGCTTCGTTACAGAAACATCGCTTACAAAACATTGCGATAGCGCGTAATTTTGTGCTCCGTAATTTTCTTTGAAATCTATGAAAGGCGAAAGTGTTTTGTTTTGGGAAAGCTCTTTTTTGATATTATTTGTCTGTGAAATTAGATCAACCAAATTATGCACCATGTAAAGTAGGATGACTGCTGGGTGCAGGTGTTGCGGAATCTCAAGATAAGAATCATCATATGGAGGGATCTCATTGGCTATGTAAAATTGGATTTCTCGGCGAAGAAACCCAGCCGAAATGTGATCAAACGCGCCATGACGAGCAAAGTGGGTCACTCTATTGGCAATCCATCCTCTGAAAATCATTTTTTCATGTGTGCTCAAATTGAGATCACCCGACAATATCTCTAGTAGTTGCGAAACCATGTCTTTGTTGATGGTGCGCTGATCGCGTTTTCTTTCATCTGATGCATATTCAAAATTCACCGTCACACTAAATATTCCCAGTGTCACTGGGTTATCTCGGTGCAACAAAACGCGAAAATTATCACCACTTTCTAACTGGGCATTGTCTGGCGCCGCATCACTGCGTATCATTTGAAAGGTGATATGCTTTCTATCATGGGGGTTCCACTCGTTAGGATCACTATAATATTGCACCAATCGGACATCCCGCTGAGTGTAGTTTCCCCAGTGCCGCTTAGCCCCTGCATCTGTAGCATAGTAGCGTCGCAAGAAACGGCAGAGGTGCTTGTAGACCTCTTGCTCTGCAGCATGAGTATCAACAGATGCCAACGCATCAGATGAAGTGGCTGAAGCTGGAGACTGGCTGGGCTGCTCTAGATCTAGTGCAGCTCCATCAGCTGCTATCGGTTGAGCGGTGGCCGTAGTGTGCAACTTACGCTTGGAGAACACCTCCTGTATCTGGGGCATTAGACCTCTATCTAAAAAATCTTCCAGTTCGTCTTGGTGAGCTGCTAATACCCGACAAATGCGCTGGCCTGGATTGGGGTTCCCTAGCTGGTACAGCGGGGCGCAACTAGCTCGGAGTGCATCAAATAACGTTGCCATGTCTATTAGTGTATCACTCCCTAGTATCGGCTCCTAGAGTGCAAATCCCAGGAAACTCTGATTTGTTTTCTGCTCGGCGCAGACAACAGATCAATTGTGTGCAGTGAGCCTAGCGACTGGAGAGGCGCTAGAGATTAAGGCGTGGTCATCACGCGGTCGCCCTAGCAACATCATCGCACGATAAGCAACGATGACCTAAGCGTGCTCAGAAAGCGGCTTCCTGATCACGCTTGGGCAAAGAAGCTGCTGTGTAGCGTGAGGCGGCTATCATCGCGCTGCTCTATCTCTTCGAAGGTGCGCTCATAGCTGGTATAGCAGATGCGCCATTCACCGTCCTCCTCAAGCCGATAACGGTCATCGTAGAAACCGTTGCCGCGCAAGGTGGTATTGTCGTGCAGGTTAATCACCATGTCCTCTAAATACCAAGTGCCGGTGGCCTCCGTCTCACCTTGCAGGCGAATTTCCGGATGGTGCCCTTGGTGCAGTGTCAGCATCTTGGGTCCGGTCATGAACTTGTCCAAGAAAGCGATGATGGCATCGCGGCCATCGTAGCTATATTTGCCACTGTCATAGCGGGCAATGCAGTCTTCGCTCAGACAAGTACCCAACTCATCCCATTCATTGCGATCCAAGGTGCGAAAATATTTGTATTTGACTTGGCGGATCCGTTCAATCGCCAATAGTTCCTGCAAAGTGTCCATCCTATGTACCTATAAAACAGTTGTTTCGTTCAGTGTATGCTGTGGCCAAGTCGCGGCGCTGTTGCCGGCTAGCCCACCCAATCTTCAGGCCAGCTCTGGTGGCGGTCGTCGAATGCTGGCTTGCGCTGCTCACGCCGCGCCCGCTTCGCCTCCTCTAAATTCTTAGTGCCGCTCATTATCAGCTGGTTGCGATCTTCCAATTCAATCGCCGCCTCCAATCCGGGAATTTCTAAGTTGCTCCAGCACACACGCTTGGTCATTGAGACCCCAAGCGGGCTCAGGTGGGTGATGCCGCGCGCCATTTCCAAGGCCTCGGCTTCCAGCTGATCATCTGGCACAACACGCGACACCAAGCCCACACGCTCGGCCTCCTCGGCATCCATCACGCGACCGGTCAGCAGAAACTCATTGGCGCGAGAAGCGCCGATCAGCCGTGACAAGAGCCAGCTGGCACCCAATTCAGTGCTGCTGAGACCGTTGACAATGCCGGTGCTGTTGAAGCGGGCAGAGGTCCCAGCGATGCGAATATCGCCCCCCAGAGACAGGCACATGCCGCCGCCATAAGCTGGCCCCTTGACGGCGCAAATCACCGGTTGTGGCATGGCGCGCATAGCGGGAACAACGCGGGAGAAGTGGCGCACGGCTCGCGGCGCCAACTGCGGGATGGTCAGCCCATCCAATCCCGGCGGCACACCTTCATAATCCAAATCTAAGCCAGAGCAGAAAGCGCGCCCACTGCCGATGAGAATGGCTACCCAGCACTGGTTGTCGCTGGCGACCGTGGCGAAAGCATCAAACATATCTTGCATCAACTCGGCGCTCATCGCATTGAGTTTGTCCGGTCGGTTTAGTCGGATGACGCGAATGTGCTCGTCGGGGCTTTCTATTAGGACTGTGTCTGTCATGGGGGTATGGCCTGAGGCGCATTGGGTGCGAGGGGAAAAGTACAACGACTGCGTGTATTAGTTTACATTGCCACAACCACCCACAAACAATAGGAACCCATGCTATGTCCCACCACACCCGGACCTCCAAACGCCATTCCACAGCGCGCGGCTCTGCCCTGCCCGCAGTGGCGGGAACACTGATCGGCGCCACCCTGCTGGCACTGGCAGTCGGAGCCACGCAGGCCAGAGGCCGCAGCGATGGCGACAGCCACAAAACGCCAAAATTTGATGAGCAGGGTCGTATGCTCCACCCCGCAGATCAAAACGGGGATCACCAAGTCAGCCGAGACGAGGTGGCGGCCTTTGCCCGCCAACGCTTCGCTGAACTGGACAGTGACGACAGTGGCTATCTGGACGATGCCGATTTGGGCGCACTGGACGGTCACGGGCGCCACCGTGGCCTGCACATGATGGGTGGGCGCTTGTTCCAGCGGATGGATATGGATGGCGACGGGCGCGTCACCACAGAAGAGGCGGTATCGGCGGCGCTAACACGCCATCAAAAAGCCGATCAGGATGGCGATGGGCAGATATCTGCTGAGGAGCACCGCCAAGAGCGCCGCGAGCACCACCAAAAACGCGCCGACCGCCTCTTCGACAAAGCTGATAGCAACGGTGATGAGCTACTATCGCGCGAAGAGCTGCGCAATGCCATAGAGCGCAAGCAACGGCGCAAGCACGGCAACGACAGCAGGCACTAAAACGCTGCTATCAACCCACAACATGCCGGGCAGGTGCAGTTAGTTATAGCACCCACCCAGCTCCAAGTTGCCGTCGACCCGTATTTTCCCCCTTTCATACGGCTCGGCGGCACACCTACAACGCTGAACACACCCCCTAGAGTGAGGTTCTCAACGACCATGAATACGCCGTGGAGTACGGTTCAGACCTCTACCTATTGCTAAAGGAGTCCGTCACAACGGTAAACTCTTCAATCGCTAACAGCTAGAGAGTGGGCGGAGCAGATGATGCAGGCATTCCCTAGGTAGACGGCTAATCCAGCCAGCCAACAGCACTCAACGCGTCACCTGAGCAGATGGCGCCAATTTTTCCCCCCAGTGGCGGGCGATAGATGCCAGCTCGGCCATGTCCATGTCCAGTAATTTGCCGTCGCGCACTCGCTCCACGCCATCTACCCAGACACGATCTACTTGGCTAGAACTGGCGGCATAGACGAGTTGCGCCACCGGGTCGTAGGTGGGCTGAGTACGCGGATGGTCGAAGTTCACCGCCACGATATCGGCGCGCTTGCCCGGCTCCAAGCTGCCAATTTGTGCGTCGAGCCCAAGGGCGCGGGCACCGCCCAGTGTGCCCAGCTGTAGCGCCCGATCCGCACTCAGCAAGGCATCGCCCGCCGAAAAGTTCCTCGCCAATAGCGCTGCCAGACGTAATTCGGACAGCATGTCCAAGGAGTCATTGCTCGCTGCGCCGTCCGTGCCCACACCCACGCCCACTTCGGCACCCAGCAGTGCATCAAGGAAACATACCCCACTGGCCAGCTTCAGATTGGACGATGGGCAGTGCAATGCCTGAATCTGATGTTGTGCGAGCAATGCCCGTTCGGCGGCATTGAGGTGTACCAGATGTGCGATTTGCAGACCGGGGCCAAGGCCAGCATCCAAGATGAGTTGCAGCGGTCGCTTGCCATAGCGTTCGACACTGTGGGCGAGCTCCGCCTCGGTCTCATGAGCATGGATGTGTACCCGCAAACCCAGCTCGGCGGCAGTCTCGGCAGTCGTGGCGAGTTGCTCGGGATCCACGGTATACACCGAGTGTGGAGCCAAGGCGGCGGTGACCAGCGCATGATCACGCCAGGTCTGTGCAAATTCCCGCGATAGGCGCAAACCCTCGCCAAAGTCCCGACTCCACTGATTGGGCAAGCTGATCAGCGGACCACTAATCTGTGCGCGCATGCCACTCTGAGCCGCAGCAGTCGCGGCGGCCTCGGGGAAAAAATACATGTCGGCAAAACAGCTGGTGCCCGATAGCAACATCTCTGCAATAGCTAGGCGGGTACCATCTCGCACAAAATCAGCATCGACCCAACGCTGCTCCAATGGCCAGATGTAATCTTCTAGCCAGCGTTGTAGCACCGCATCGCTACCGATACCGCGTAGCAGGCTCATGGCGGCATGG